>CAYSPQ010000047.1:0-8908 GCA_964432965.1 uncultured Desulfohalobiaceae bacterium | reverse complement strand
CGTTCTTCGTGGCCTCCTTGATTCATGTTCCCCTGGGCCCGACAAGCGTGCACCTGCTCCTGTTGGGGCTGGTGGGCCTTTTGACCGGATGGGCTTGCTTCCCCGCCATTGGGGTGGCCCTGTTCCTCCAGGCCATAATCTTCCAGTACGGCGTGGTTACCGTTTTGGGAGTAAACACGTTTATCATGGCTTTACCCGCTCTTTTGGTCTATCTCCTCTGTGCACCACTGGTGAGATCGGTGAAACGAACAATGGCTCTTTTCGGGGCTTTTCTGGCCGGAGCCGGGGCCATCTTCGCTGCTGGCGCGCTAACTGCAACTGCACTGGGCCTGGCGGGGCAAGCCTTTCTTCCAGCGGCAAAGGCCATTTTGGTGGCCCACATACCGGTGGCCGCAATCGAAGGAATTGTGGTCGTGGCCGTAATCGGCTTCCTGCGCAAGGTAAAGCCGGAAATGCTTGGAAGGGCACAATTGCATGAGAAATGAAATAATAGTAGTCTGCTAGCTGGTTGCCTCGCTTCTTCTTTTCGGGAAAAAGAAGAAGCAAGAAAATCAAGGGATTGCATCACGACAACTCAATAAGGAGGGAGGCAATGGCACGTCTAGTTCTGGCCCTATCCGGATTTCTTGCCCTGATCCTCTTCTTGCCTTCTACATCCATGGGGCACGCCATGGAGCTCTCCTGTTCCATGGAAGGGGAGCTGGTAGAATGCGAAAGCAAGTACGACACCGGTCACCCCGTACGTGACGGTCACTGGCGGGTGCTGGACGCCACCTCCGGAGAGGAGATCCTGTCCGGTGTCATGGATGCCGAGGGAGGCTTCTCCTTCCTTATACCCAGGGATGCCAAGGAGCGTCAGGCGGACCTGAAGGTGGCCACTGACGACGGCATGGGTCACAGGGCTACCTGGAAACTTGAGGCTGACTATTACCTGTCCGAAATCGAATGAAAAGCCGGTAAATACAAGCCGGAAGATCCGGCAGGGACTGAACGCGAGGGGCAATGGCCGAAGCACCGTTCAGCAGCGGAAACTCCCTTTTGCACCGCGCGGATCCGCGAATCAAGCTGGTGCTTTGTCTGATACTGGCCTTTCTGGTTGCTGGTCTTGCCACTTTACATGCGAGCTTTCTCGCCCTGCTCGCCGGAGCAATACTCGTTCTTTCCGCTCGCCTGCCTCTTGGGCAGACCCTGAAAAGGCTCTTGCTGGTAAACGGCTTCATTGCCTTTCTCTGGATCATGCTTCCCTTTTCCACGCCCGGCGAGACCCTGTTTTCCCTGTGGCGGCTGGAGGCCACCTCGGAAGGGATCAGGCTGGCCGGGCTGATCACCTTGAAGTCCAACGCTATTCTTCTCAGCATCATGGCCCTGCTGGCTACCATACCTGCCTCACTTCTGGGACAGGTGCTCACCTCGCTGAGAGTTCCGGACAAGCTCGCCCTGGTCCTTATACTCTGCTATCGCTATCTGCACATGATCCAGACGGAATATGCACGACTTATCCAGGCAGCTCGCATCCGCTGCTTCCGTCCCGGCACCAACCTGCACACTTACCGCACTTACGGCTACCTTTTGGGGATGCTACTGGTAAATAGCTACGAGCGGGGAAGAAGAGTGCATCAGGCCATGCGGCTGCGCGCTTTCCAGGGGAAATTCTACTCCCTGAGCGAGTTCTCCCTGCAGGGCAGGGATGCGGCATTGGCCTCCTTCGTCCTGCTCCTTGCTTTCGCCCTTCTGGCGGTGGAGCTCAATTTCCAGGGCCATCCGGCCTTTGCCTACTAGTATATTCAACAGCTTAAACACCTCATTACTACAAACATGAATGAAGCACTTCTGAGCCTGAAAGATATAAAATTTTCCTATCCGGAGAGCTCCTCACCGCTTCTGGACGGGTTATGCTTTGATCTGGGTGAGGAGGCCCGCACCGGAATCATAGGCCCCAACGGCAGAGGTAAGACAACACTCTTGCATCTATGCGTGGGGTTGGTGCTGCCGGACAGCGGAGAGGTTCAATTCCGGGGGCGCAGCCTGCAATGGAGCGAACAGGAGCTGTTTCGGCTGCGCAAGAGTGTGGGGCTTTGCTTCCAGAATCCGGAGGATCAGCTTTTCTGTCCCACGGTAATCGAGGACGTGGCCTTCGGCCCCCTCAATCTGGGCTTCGATCGGGTCAGCGCCAGGGAAAGAGCCAAATGGGCGCTTCAGCTGGTGGATATGCCGGGATTCGAGGAGCGAGTCACTCACAAGCTCTCCGGAGGGGAGAAGAAGATACTTTCCCTGGCCACCATCCTCTCCATGCAGCCCAGGGCCGTACTATTGGACGAGCCCACCACCGGCCTGGATCCGGAAAGCCGCGAGCACATTATCCAGGTGATCAACTCCCTTCCCCAGGCCATGGCCATCGTCTCCCACGACTGGGACTTTCTGGCCCGGACCACTTCCTCTCTATACACACTGGATCATGGACAACTGAAAGAAACAGATCCCGGCGCCCTGCACCAGCACGTCCACTGCCACCCCAGCGGAAGCGTCCCCCACACGCACCAGGAAAGCCTGGAACAATAACCGGGTTCCCTACGCGACCTGGGAGGATGTCTCTCCCCCGGATTCAGCTTCCGCAGAAGGAGCCCCTTGGCCGGAAGGATCCGCAAATGTATCGTTCAGCTCCTCGATGTATCCCTTGACCTCTTCCCGCACCCGCTCCACTCGGGTTGCGGAGCGCTTGCCCCAGCCCGCGGGGCGCTTGCGGAACAGGCTGCGCCACCATCTGGAGTTAAGGGCGAAGGCCTGGAGATAGTTCTGGCGCTCCTCCTCCGCAACCTCTATGCTCATATTGCGCGCCACCTTTTTGGCCACCACTCGCCGCAGGGAGAAATGGATCCATCCGAGCAGTAGGACAGCCGGGCCCAGGAGGGCATAAATCCAGGGATGCTGCAGGAAGTAATGATCCAGGCTCATTTGGAGGGTAAAGCCGTCCCAGTATCCTCCCTGCAGGGTGAAAGCCATAAAAGCCGCCACCACCAGGACGGCCAGCCCGGCCTCTCCCAGGAGAACCCCGCGACGCCAGCGGTGCAGAAAAGCAGTAAGCTTGGGCACTACGGACTGCTCTAAATGGTTGGCGGAATCTTCCAGCATGCCCACTATGCGATAGGATCTCTCCACGCTCACTTGCTCCAAGCGCTCATAGATGGCCTCTATATCCGCCTCCATCTTTTTCTGGAAGCGCCTGCGCAGTGACTCGTCCTCGATGGGCACAGCAGCGTGGCGATCATAAATGCTGTAGGTGCGCCCAGCAGTGAGCCCGTTCTGGGCCAGGGCCCGCTGCCAGGCGGCGAAGACTTCCTCTGGATTGTCCTCTGCCGCGGTCATGTCGATCTGATTGAGAATATACAAGAACTTGCCCGAATCCCTGCGTTGCACCGTATCCCGCACCAGATGGGCCAGGGTGTCCTGCATGGATCCGGACTCCGGATGCCTTGCGTCGAAAAAGACCAGCACCAGATCGGAAAGATCCACAATACGGTCGGTGATCCGCAGGGTGGAAGTGCGCTGGGCATCGGCGTCAAAGCCGGGGGAGTCTATGAGGATCTTGCCCTTTAGCGAGGGGCTGGGGCAGGTCTTCAACTGCAGAAAGGAATCCACGTTCTGCCCTTCCTCCGGGGCCACCTCCTGGATGGCCTTTCCAATGCGGTAAAGGGGAAAGCGCGGATCGGAGTCCAGGGCCATGCCGGGTAGGACCCTGGATTCATTGTCCGTGGTATAGCAGATCACGGTAAAGCGGTCGTCTACTGCCTGATTGCCGGTGCTTTGCAGCTTGTAGCCCAGATAGGTGTTCAGGAAGGTGGACTTTCCCGAGGAATAGGTTCCCAGGACGGATATCAGGGGCCACCAAGGAGTTCGCAGGGCGTAGGACTGATCCGGCAGCAAGAAGCCCATCTTGCGCGAGACTCCGTCCAGATTGCGAAAGCTTTGCACCACCTTCTCCAGTACTGGGTTCTCCTGCCTCAAGTGTTCCTGCAGCCGGTTCAGCCGCTTCTCCATCCTCTCCTTCTGTTCCATGACCTTTTCTCCTACCTGGCGCAAATCCGGCAAGGACGAAATCCTATTCACCCACTATCAGCTCCTGATCCGGATGAATGAACTCCTCCGGACCCAGGTCGTTCCACTCCCGCAAATCCTCCACGGAAACCCCGTAGCGCTGGGAGATGCTAAACAGGGTTTCTCCCGCCTGCACGGTATGACGGGTTACTTCCTCCCCAGGGGCTTCCGCAGCCTCTGCCGGCTCAGCCTCGGGGCGCTCCTCCACCCTTCCGGCGATGACCTGATACTGCTCCCTCAGCTCCACAACCGCATTCCTCAAATTCTGCAGATCTTCCTGCAAAGCCTGGGAACCTGACTCCTGAAGATCGTTTACGTTCTCCAGGATCATGGACTGCTGGAACTCCAGCTTTTTCAAGCGGGTCTGCATGGACTCCATCCTTTCCGCCATGTCCTCGAGCTTGGCCTCCTGGCGGGTTTCTCCTCCCCACAGTGCCAGGGAGAGCAAAATCAGGATCACAGCCCCACCTACTGCGGCCACACCCAGATACTTGGGCTCACGCCACCAGGGCTGGCGGTGTCTGGATCTCCTGCCACCCGAGGGTGGTCCCTCCTCATGAGCGAACTCGTCCAGATTGCTTGTACGGGTGTTTTGAGCCATGTATCCTCCACTGCTGTTCCGGTTGCAGTCTTTACCCTTTCTCGAGCCCGGGTTACTTGTCCGTGACCTTGTTCCTTCTTTCGCGCTTTTCCCTTACCTGCCGGAGCCATTCTTCTTGTGCCCACTGATACTCCTGCTCCGTCTCGGTCCAGCCGAAATCCGGCGGTATCCGGCTGTATTCGCGGGGTGTCCTCTTCTCCCCGGAATCCATGCTGCGCAACAGCTGGATGAGACGATCCAGAAAGGCTCCCTTATTCCCTGCCCTCATAAACTCCCTTTTTCTGACCTGCATTTTGCGTGTGTCGATTGCCTGGCGTTCATACCCGGACACCCGGCAACCACCAGGAAAAAAAACAACATACGTAAATTCCGATGCCTCCGACAAGGCAGGAGGCTAAGCACCTTTTCCTGCAATAAGGCCGATCCGGGAATAAAATTGCAACATATTTAACTTATTTTAACACAATGTTTTTTTCCGCACAAACCAAATTTCTGCAGTAGCATATTCATAAGCCAGTCAGCCGGGCACCGCGTCTGGGCACCTGCTTTTTGCCTTCTTGCCCATTGTATAGTATAGAATTCATTTTAGCCAGAGGTGGCAGAGAGCAGATCGGCCTGGAGATGCAGGACAGTTTTCTGCATATGTATTAGACTGATGTGAACAGGCGAAACAAGGAGCGGGAAAAACATGGCTTCAGAAACGGCAGGGCTTGTGGAAAGAGCTATAAGCAGAGGGCTGGGACAGCTGGACGAGTACCAAAGCAAGGAACTGCTTCGGGCATACGACATACCCGCTGCCGAGGAGAGGCTTGTCTTCCGGGAGGAGGAAGCTGTACAAGAAGCAGATCAATTGGGCTACCCAGTTGTTATCAAGGGACTGGCGGAAAACATTGGCCACAAGAGCGAGGCCGGCCTGGTCCGTCTCGGCTTGCAGAACGAGCCTGAAGTGCGCAAGGCCTATCAGGAGGTAGCCAAGGTGGCCGGACCCCGGTTGCAGGGAACCCTGATCCAGCAACAGATAATGGGCGACCGGGAGTTTCTGGCCGGCTTCACCACTGACCCCCATTTCGGACCAGTGCTTATGTTCGGCTTGGGAGGGATCTTTACCGAGACCCTATCCGATGTGTCCCTTCGCTTGATTCCCACGACCCCGGCCGAGGCGAAACAAATGCTCACAGAGATCCGGAGCAGGGACCTATTGCAAGGCCTTCGTGGTCAGAGTCCGGTGGACGAGGACTCCCTGCTTCGCACCCTGACCGGCTTATCCAGGATCGCAAGCGACCATCCGAACATCAGGGAAATGGACGTCAATCCTCTCCTGGTAACAGCTGAAGGAAAAGTTCTGGCCGTGGACGCCATGGCCGTGCTGCAGCCCACTCCGTCCAGGGAAAAGCCAGCTCCCCTCCTGGACCCGCAAATACTGCACGACTTCTTCCATCCCCGTTCTGTGGTCTTTATCGGCGCATCGCCCCAGGCGGGAAAGTGGGGCCATCTGTTGCCCACCAATCTCAAGAGCGGCTCCTTCGGCGGAAGAGTGGAACTGGTGAACATCAAGAACGGAACCATTACAGGCCAGCAGGCCTACACCTCGGTTGCTTCCCTGCCGGAAACACCGGATCTGGCCGTAGTCACCATACCTGCGGAGAAGGTGAACGAGCTCCTGGACGACCTTTACAACAAGGGAATCAAGCGAATGGTTCTCATCGCCTCCGGATATTCCGAAACCGACGAACAGGGCAAGCAGAGGGAGCAGGATCTGGTGGACAAGGCGAACCGCCTGGGCATTACCCTGCTGGGGCCCAACACTATGGGGCTCTGCAACCCTCATCACAATTTCTACTGCACCGGGTCCATTGTTCATCCCCAGCCCGGCAGCACCTCCATGATTTCCCAATCCGGCAACATGGGAGTGCAGCTATTGTCCTTCGCCGAGCAGCAAGGAATGGGAATTCGGGCCTTCTGCGGCTCGGGCAACGAGGCCATGGTCAGGGCAGAGGACTACTTGGAGTTTTTTCGGCGGGACAAGGAGACACGAAGCATCATGCTCTATCTGGAAAGCGCCAAGCAGGGCCGCAGATTCTTCGAACAGGCCAGGAAGGTTTCCTTGGAGAAACCCATCATATTGCTCAAGGGTGGCCAGACCGGCGCGGGTAGCCGGGCAGCCGCCAGCCACACAGGAGCCCTGAGCGCGGACTCCAGGGTCTTCGACGCCATGTGCCGGCAGGCAGGACTGGTCAAGGTGGATCTCCCCACGGACTTTCTGGATCTTGCCGCTGCTTTCTCCTCCCTTCCCCTGCCCCGCGGGAACAGGGTGGCAGTGGTAACCCTGGGCGGGGGATGGGGAGTGGTAACCGCGGATATGTGCGCCAGGTACGGCTTGGAGGTGGTCGATCTGAGCCAGGACATCCTGGACTTCGTAGACACTCTTCTCCCCTCCTACTGGAGCCGGTCCAACCCCATAGATCTGGTGGGAGAAAACGATCCATCCCTGCAGTTCCGCGTTATCGAATCCCTGGCCTCCTGGGACGGGTGCGATGCAATAATCAATCTGGGCTTTCTGGGCCGCAGAGAAGCCATGCAGGAATACTTCAGTGCCATACAGAGGGTGGATCCCGCATACTCCCCCGAAGACCTGGAGAACTATCTGCAGGAAACGCAGAGGGTGGAAATCGAGTATCTGCATCAAATGATCGGACTCATGGAAGCCAATGAAAAGCCGATCTACGGCGTGCGCCTGAGCCCCACCGGCTCAGGAAAAACCGTAGTGGAGACCGAGCAGAGCCGCTACAACGGAGTCTTCTACAACACACCGGAAAAGGCCGTGAAGGCCTGCGCCGGAATGTACTGCTACAGCCGCTATCTGGCCTGGGCCAAGGGCCTGGATTAGCGGCATGTCCAGCTTTTTCCAGATAAACCTCAGGCCTGCGAAGACGCGCCTGCAAAAAGTCTTTTTTGCAGGAGCAGATGACAGAAGACAAAGGATTATCCTGTAACGGGAAATAAAGCGGAGGTGAAGGACAATGCCCAGCTTCGAGCAAGGCCCCATACGCCCACCCAACGAGGCGGCCAGCCTGTTGCTTCGCTTCACCAGGAACTGCCCCTGGAACAAGTGCGCCTTCTGTCCGGTATACAAGCAGGACAGATTCAGCCGCCGCAGCCTGGAGGAGATCCTGCAGGACATAGATGCCGTGGCCGAAATCCTGCGGGAGCTCAGGGAATATGCCCGCTCCCTGACCGGTGGGGAGGAACTGAACCAGCAGGTTCTGACTCGTGTCCTGTCCGAGGGGAGATGGAGCGATCAATACCGGCAGGTAGCTTTCTGGCTCGCCCGCGGCGACGGAACCGTTTTCATCCAGGACGCCAACAGCCTGATCATGAAAACCGAGGACCTGGTTCAGGCCCTGCAGGCCCTGCGCCAGAAGATACCCCAGGTAAGGCGGGTGACCATGTACGCCCGCAGCAGCACCGTGGCCAGGAAAAGCCAGGAGGAGCTGACCAGAATTCGTCAGGCTGGGCTGGACAGGCTGCACATCGGCCTGGAAAGCGGCTCGGACCGGGTCTTGAAGCTGATAAACAAGGGGACGAGCGCACAAAACCATATCGAGGCCGGACAAAAGGCAGTGCAAAGCGGCTTTACCCTGTCCGAGTACATCATGCCCGGTCTTGGGGGCAGGGAGCTGTCCAGGGATCACGCCCTGGAGACAGCAAGGGTCCTGGACGAGATAGATCCGCACTATATACGGCTGCGCACCTTGACCATCCTGCCCGGAACCGAACTGGACAACATGCGCCAAAGGGGGGAGTTCACCCCCATGGACGACGAGGAGATAGTGGCCGAAATCCGGCTGCTCATTCAATCCCTGGAGAAAACCTCCGCCTGGCTGGCCTCGGACCATATAATGAACCTGCTGCAGGATGTGGAAGGTCAGCTAAGCAGGGACAAGGAGGCCATGCTGCAAGTTATAGACGACTACCTGAACCGTCCCTACCAGGACAGGCTTCTCTATCGCCTGGGCCGGAGAGGGGCAGGGCTGAGCTCTCTGAAACAGTTGGACTCTCCTTCGGTGAGAGAGAAGCTGGAGAGGGCCAAGCAGGATCTGGAATCCCGGGAGGGCACCAGCCTGGAAAAGATCCTGGAAGGAATGGGCAGGGAGCACCTCTAGCAGGCTGTTGAAAAAGTCCTTATCAGACAGGGCGTTCAAAAATTCCAAGTGC
>CAYSPQ010000046.1:0-9057 GCA_964432965.1 uncultured Desulfohalobiaceae bacterium | reverse complement strand
TCTGCTTGCTAATCGGGTGCGGGAGGATTATCGCTGGCCCTATGCGGATTTGGATGTGGAGGTAGTGGAAAAAAGCGCCATGAACATAGTGCAGGGAATGTCCACCGCCGGGCAGGACATTCGGGTCAAATGCCAAATAAAGCCGGGAATAACCCCGGAATACGAAGGAGTGCTCAAGTGCCTATGCAAGGAGTAGACAACACTCTGGGAGTGGTTTTCTTCCCGGCCTTCGACTGGGCCATCAGCCCTACTCATCCGGAGCGGCAGGAACGCCTGTTGTACACCATGGACCAGCTGAAGGAGGAAGGTGTTTTCGACATTGCGGGAATCGAGGAATATCGTCCGGACGAGGCCGATCTGGACGACATCCGTAGAGTTCATTTTTGTTTTCCGGACACCAGATCTGCGGTTACGCCTTCCCATCTCATTTCCGCCGGTGGGGCGATCAAGGCGGCAAGGCTCCTTTGCGAGGGAGACAAGGACAAGACTTTCGCCCTAGTTCGGCCACCCGGTCACCACGCCATGAAGACCGTCCACGGAGGTCGCGGCTTCTGCAGCGTGAACATGGAGGCCATCATGGTTGAATACATGCGGAGGCACTACGGTGTGGGCAAGGTGGCCATAGTGGACACCGACTGCCATCACGGCGACGGCACGCAAGACATATATTGGCACGATCCGCAGACCCTGTTCATATCCATCCATCAGGACGGCCGGACTCTGTTTCCGGGATCCGGATTCCCCGGAGAGATGGGGGGACCCAAGGCATTGGGTAAAACTGTGAACATCCCACTGCCCCCGGGAACATCCGATGACGGCTTCCTTTACGCTGTGGAGGAGACAGTGTTGCCTATTCTGGAGGACTTCCAGCCGGAGGTCATAATCAACTCCGCCGGACAGGACAATCACTACTCCGATCCCTTGACCTCCATGAACTTCACCGCGCAGGGATACGCCATTCTCAATCAGAAGTTGAATCCGGATATAGCCGTATTGGAAGGTGGCTACTCCATTCAGGGAGCCTTGCCCTACGTGAATCTGGGGATTGTCTTGGCCATGGCAGGGCTGGAATTTTCCCACGTGCGGGAGCCGGATTACGATCCCGAGGCATTGCGGCAAAAGTCCAAGACGCAGGATTATATAAAAAAGCTTTGTCACAATGCCCGGAGCAGTTATTTCCAGCCCCCAAGCTCGGGGATCAGCCGGGAGATGGAGGGAGAGTTCTTCGTCAGGGCCAAGGACGTTTTCTACGACACCACCTTCATCACCGAGAGGCAGAAGGAGCACCTGTTGAACTGCGACCAGTGCTCAGGATTGCTCCTAATGGAGTCCTCCTCCAGCGAGATCAAAAACTGTCTGGGGATCGAGGTTCCCAGAAACGCCTGCAGCAGGTGTCGGGAAATGGGGGAGAAGTACTTTTCCAAGGCCAAGGAGAACAAGAAGCTGAACAACATTTTCTACATTGACCGCCCCAGGGATCACAGCCAGCGTTTTCTGCCGGGCAGGGACTGAGTTTTTTCGCGGCTGCCATGTGCCAAGGAGTTCAATGACAGTTGGTCTAGTTCATTGGCTTCATCTGGTTGTAATATATCCTGTGCCTTTCCAGGGCATCGTTAAGCCAGGTTCGGCAATAGCGGCAGAAAAGGGTCTCCTTTCTATCCACATCCGTAATCTTTCGACAGTAGTGCATTAGGCAGGAAGTGTCGCTGCAGTGCCTGAGCCCCCAGGTGTGTCCCAGTTCATGAAGGGCTTCCTTGACTGTGCGGCTGAGGAAGGGAGGTTCATCAATACAATTGCAATCTGTGGAGTCTAGCCGGTAAATGGAGATGATGCAGGAGTTCCCGTTAAGCTGTGCCTCGCCGTAGACATGGGTAAGGATGGGGATGTACAGATCCTTGTCAGTGATGGCCAGAACACGGCAGCTTTGCTGGGGCATAATCCGGGACAGCTTTTCCAGCACAGCGGTAGAGTGATACTGCCCTCTTTCCGGGGAATAGGCAAACTCTATGCTCTGGAGCAAGGGCTTGATCCACGCGGGAAGAAAAAAGGCCCGGGCCACTGATTTGCGGACTTGTTTAAGCACGGCGGGAGGAATTTCTCCCACGGGAGATATGATGATGTCGCGATCCACAACCTATGATCCAATCTGAGCAGTCTTGTTGATTGCATTTAGAATGAGTTCGCTTTCATACGTTGACCCGGACTGGAGGAAGGGAGCATAAAGACGCTGGAGTCAGTTGCTGGCTCTTTGGCCTTGGTCCAGGCCATAGCGCCTGATCTTTTTGTGCAGGGTGGAACGATCTATCCCCAGGGCCTTGGCGCTCCGGGAGATGTTCCAATCGTACTGCTGCAGGATGTGCCGGATGTGGGTTTTTTCCATTTCCTGCAGGGACTCGGACTGGGCAGCACCTACCGCTTCGCGCTGGATGGGAAGATCCTCCGGCTGAATGTGCTTGCCTTTGCACACCACCACCGCCCTCTCGATGGCATTTTCCAGCTCCCGCACGTTTCCCGGCCAGTCGTAGAGCATCATCAGATCCAACGCTTCTCGGCTCACGTGCTGGATGTCCTTTTTCATCTCCTGCCGGAAGCGATTCAGGAAATGTTCCGCCAACAGGGGGATGTCCTCCTTCCTTTTGCGAAGTGGGGGCATTTCCAGGTTGATCACGTTAAGTCTGTAATAGAGGTCCTCCCGGAAAGAGGCCTGACGCACCGCCTCGGCCAGGTTCTTGTTCGTGGCAGCGATTATTCGGAAGTCAGCCTCTATGGGGCGCGCACCCCCTAAACGGTAAAAGGACCTTTCTTCGAGTACACGGAGCAGGTCGATTTGCATTCTGGGTCCGATCTCCGCTACTTCATCCAGAAAGATGGTCCCAGTATTGGCCAGCTCGAAACGACCCTTCTTGCTTTGCTTGGCGTCGGTGAAGGCTCCCTGATCGTATCCGAAAAGTTCGCTCTCCATGAGCTGTTCGGGAAAGGAGCCGCAATTCACGGTAACGAAGGGACCATCACACCTGTGACTAGTTGTGTGGATGGCCTTGGCGGCAAGTTCCTTGCCCGTACCGGTTTCGCCTGTGATGAGCACCGTGGAGTCCGTGGGAGCAATGTCCTCGATGAATGCGAAAATCTCCTGCATGGGCTCGGACTGGCCAAGCAGACTCTCGAAACGGGTGCGCTCCTGTTGTTCCGCCCGGAGATAGAGGTTTTCCCTTTCCCGCTCCTTGTGAGTCATGACCTTCTGCACGAGGACCCCCAGTTCCTCGGGCTCGAAGGGCTTGAGCAGGTACTCCTCCGCGCCGGTCTTGATGGCCTCCACAGCGGAAGGGACCGAACCGTAGGCAGTTATCATGACTACTGCGGTATCCGGCTCGCTCTCCTTTATTCTCTTTAAGACTTCAATCCCGTCCATGTCTTCCAGTTTCAGGTCCAGAAAAACCAAGTCGAAGGGATCCTGCGCGATACGCTCCAGTGCCTGAACTCCGGAGGGTACGGTTTCTACAGGGTAGCCGTCCCTTTCCAGCCAGGCTTGCAGAGATTCCCTGAGGATCTCTTCGTCGTCCACGACCAAGATTTTCGTTTTGGACATAATCAATTGAAGAAAGAAGGGGTTTCCCGGGTTTCCCTGAAGCGAAGGAGAGTCCGGAGGGGATGCCTGGTGTTTTCTTGTGTCTGCAAGGGACCGAACAGGGGTAATGGCATCGGTTCCGGGAACTATCAGCAGAATTATGGGATCGAAGGGGATCCCTCTTGGTCTGCAGGCCTTTTTAAGCAGGATCCCCGCTTAGTTCCTTTTGAGGGTATTGGCTACTTGGGTCTGGGATAGAGACCGGCTTGCTCCACTATCTCCGGCACCTTCTGCTCCCATTCGATGGCCATGATGTGGAAGCCGCTTATGCCTTCCACCTCCTTCAGTCGCTGGATAGATTCGGTCAGGATCTTAAGCCCCTCTTCCGGCTGCTTCTCCTTGGGCTGGTCGGACATGCGCTTGACTACATGGTCGGGCACGTCCATGCCGGGAACCTTGTTCTTCATGAACTTGGCCATTCCCGCGGACTTGAACGGAGTAAGCCCCGCCAGGATAGCCACCTTTTCGTGCAGGCCCCTGTCCCGCACGCCCTTCATCCATTCCTCGAACTTGTCCAGATTGTAGATGCACTGGGTTTGAATGAACTCCGCGCCAGCGGCCGCTTTCTTGGCGAGCCTGGGCACACGTATTTCGAATGGATCCGCGAAGGGATTGGCAGCGGCTCCCACAAACATGTTGGGCGGCCGCTTGATCTCGTCCCCGCCCAGGAACTTGCCTTCATCCCTCATATGGCGGACTGTCTGCAATAGCTGCATGGAGTCTAGATCGAATACATTCTGTCCCTGGGGGTTGTCCCCGAAACTTTGATGGTCTCCGGAGATGCAGAGGATGTTGTGGATGTCGAAGGCAGCTGCTCCCAGAATGTCGCTCTGCAGGGCGATCCTGTTCCTGTCCCGAGTGACCATTTGCAACACTGGCTCCAGGCCCATCTGCTTGAGGTGAATGCAGGAAGCAAGGCTGCACAGACGGGTTACCGAGGTCTGGTTGTCCGTGATATTTATCGCGTCCACATGGTCCTTGACCATTTCCGCCTTTTCCGTGATCGAGGCGAGATCGCTTCCGCGTGGAGGCCCGCATTCGGTAGTCACCGCGTAGTGGCCTTCCGCGAGTACCTTTTCCAGCCTGCTCGGTGTCTTCACGCTCATGACTTCACATCCTCCCTGATGACTTTTCTGGGCCCTCCTGCTCTGTCCGTGGACCAGTCCTTAATTGGTGTAAGCCGCTCATACTCCTGCATCTGATCCAGGTCCGCCAAGCGGTTGACTATTAGCTGCCAGGCACAATCCAGTTCCGGATTTATTTCGCATTTGCCCTGGCTGGCACCGCCGCAGGGGCCGTTGAGCAAGCGTTTGGCGCAGCGGGAAACAGGACATATACCACCGGTCTGGGCCAAAATGCATTTACCGCAAGCCTGGCAGCGCTCAGTCCAGTAGCCCCTTTCCTCGGTAACTCCGATAAAAGTGGTGTTTACTCCAGGATAAACCGGGATGTTGTCGTAATGCTCCGAGGCGAACTGTATACCTGCTCCGCAAGCCAGGGATACGACGCTGTCGTAATCCTTCAGGCTTTCCTTTATCTCTTCCAGGTATTCACTGTCGCACTGTCTTTCCAGGGTTTTCTCATCGATCTGCTTCTGATCTCCTTGCTGCATGAAATGCATGCGCAAGGCCGAGGCCAAGACGTTGACTTCCTTTTTTCCTCCGGCTTCACATACGGTCACGCATTCATTGCAACCTAGGATGAGCACGGAGCGGTCGTCCTTGATAAACTCAATAATCTCCTCGATGGGTTTCTGGTCGGCGACGATCATGGCTATGCTCCCTTTTCTGAGGATGGTCCGAAAGGTTTGACTATCCCTTGTACAAAGCGGCAGCCAAGGGAAAGTCGAGTTCAGGCCGCGGAGGAAAGGCCATTCTTTACCGGTGTGGGGCCAAGCTCCTTGATTTTGTTGGCCATCTCCTGCGAGTATTGAACAAATTTTGGCGCCTCCCCGGAAGACAGGTTGTACATCTCCACTCTTTCCGGGCTGAGCCCGATGCTTTCTAGGATCTGCTTGGCCTTGTTCACCCTTTTCTTGGCCTTGATATTGCCGTAGAGATAGTGACAGTCGCCCTCCAGACAGCCCACAAGATAGACACCGTCCGCGCCTTTTTCCAGGGCGTGCAGGATGTGGGATAGATCCACCTTGCCGGTGCAGGGCACGCGGATCACCTTTATTTCCGGAGAATAGCTAAGTCGCATGGAACCTGCCAGGTCCGCAGCGCTATAGCCTCAGAAATTGCAACAGAAAGCGATTATCACGGGATGGAATTCGCTGTTCATTTTTGCCCCCTATGACTTTTCCTCATTTTTTTCAAGCGGAGCGGCGTTCCCCGTCCACTTCCTACATATGTACAAGCTAACAATAAAAGGGCTCCTTTACTGGTTCAGTTTCCAGGTTTCTTGGTCTTACAGCTATTTCCCTTCCAACAGGGCGTCTATCTCGGAGATTAGCTGAACATCCTCGAACCAGTTCAGCTCGATCGCCTTGGCCGGACACTCCGCTGCGCAGATACCGCAGCCCTGACAAAGGGCAGGGTCGATCTCGCTTACCCCGTCGCTGTTTATTCTGGGCACTCCATAGGGGCAACTGCGGACACAGACCAGGCAGGCGGCGCACCACTCCTGCTGAACTTTGGCTGTAACCGCGGATAGCGTGAGGCTGTCCTGGGAAAGAATAGTCGAGGCCCGGGAGGCGGCTGCCAGTGCCTGGGCCACCGACTCGCTTACCAGTTGCGGACTGTGGGCTGTGCCGCAGACAAAGTATCCTTCCGTGGGCATGTCCACAGGCCTGAGCTTGACATGGGCCTCCATGAAGTGACCTTCCGCGTTTTTGGGCTGCTTGATGGCGGAGGCCAGCTTTTCCGTGTCCGCTGTTCTCATTCCGGAGCTTAGGACCAGCAGGTCTGGATCCATCTCCAATTGGCGGTCCAGGATGTGGTCCCGGAAGGAAACGCGGACACCGCCGTCCTCCAGATTTTCCACCCGGGGCGGATCCTCGGGCTCATATCGATGGAATATCACTCCCTTGTCCCTGGCCTGGGTGTAATAATCCTCCATCTGGCCATAGGTCCGAATGTCCCGATAGAGTATGTGCACTTCCGCTTGGGGATTTTGCTCCTTGATATGCAGGGCGTTCTTGATCGCCGCCTGACAGCATATGCGGGAGCAGTTGGGATGCTCCTCATTGCGGGAGCCAACGCATTGAATCATGGCCACTTGGCGCAGTCCGGAAAGATCCTCTTGTTTAAGGCGTCCGCTCAGCTCCAGCTGAGTATTCACCTTTTCGTTTTCGCCATAGAGAAATTCCGAGGGCTTGTACTCCCCGGCTCCTGTGGCCAGGATGGTTACCCCGTGCTGCAGGGTCTGCCTAGTCTTTTCCGGTCCGCACTCCAGCTCGGTGGTGAAGTTGCCCTTGAATCCGGAGGAAGAGGCAACCTCGCTTTCCGTATACACAGTCAGCTGAGGATGGTCCTGGACCCGGGATTTGAGCTTTTGAACATAGGATTGGATATCCTCTCCTTCGATGGTGCGGGTCAGATGGTTGGCCAAGCCGCCCAGTTCGGCTTGTCTTTCCACCAGGAAGGATTCGTATCCCTGGTCCGCAAGAGAGAGCGCAGCGTTCATTCCGGCCACCCCGCCGCCGATGACCAGGGCCCGCGGATCGACCGGGATGCTCTTTTCCTGTAGTGGGGCCAAGCGTCTCGCCCTGGCCACGGACTTGCGGACGAGGTCCTTGGCCTTCTCCGTGGCCTCGCGGGGAGAGTTGCCGTGAACCCAGGAGTCCTGATTGCGGATGTTGGCCATCTCGAAGAGGTATTTGTTCAGCCCCGCGCTCTCCAAGGTGTCCATGAAGATGGGCTCATGGGTTTGAGGGGAGCAGGAGGCCACCACTATGCGGTTCAGATCGTGGTCTCGAATGGCCTGAGTTATCCCTGCTTGAGCGTCGTCGGAGCAGCTGAAGAGGTTGGAATCGGCGTAGACCACATTATCCAATTCGGAGGAATATTTTCTCACTTCCTCCACATTCACCACTCCGCCAATATTTATGCCGCAATTGCAGACAAAGACACCTATTCTAGGCGGTTGCCCGCTTACATCCTTTTGTTCCGGGTACTCCGCAGTCTTGCTCAAGGTATGGCGCACATCCGCCAGATCCTTGACCGCTGCGGCAGCGGATGCGCTCCCTTCGGTCACGGAGGAGGGGATGTCCTTGGGCCCCTTGAATACTCCTCCCACATAAACCCCCTTCCGTGTGCTCTGTACAGGGGCCAATGCGGTGGTTCTGGCAAAATTGTAGTGATCCAGCTCAATTCCCAGCTGGTCCGCGCTCTCCACGCAGCCGCGAGGGGTTTGAAGCCCCACGGAAAGAACCACCATGTCGAAGCTCTCTTCCTGCCAAGTCCCGTCCTCTGTTACGTACTGCAGCAATAACTCGTCGCTGCCGGGCTGAGGATGCACGGTGTGGATGCGGTTTTTGATGAAGCGAATGCCGTATGTGTCCTGTGCCCAAGTGTAGTACCTCTCGTAATCCTTGCCAAAGCTCCTGATGTCCATGTTGAAAACGGCGCAGTCCAGCTCGTGCTCCGAGTGTTCCTTGGCCACAATGGCTTCCTTGATGGCGTACATGCAACAGACCGCGGAGCAGTAGCCGTTGCCGGCCCGATTCTGATCCCGGGAGCCAACGCACTGTAGCCAGGCGATCTTGCGGGGTTCCCTCCCGTCGGAAAGGGTCTGCAGATGTCCGGCTGTGGGACCGGTTGCAGAGAGTATGCGTTCGAACTCCAGACTGGTCATAACGTTGGGATGGCTGCTGTAGGAGAAGAGATCGTCCATCTGTCTGGGATCGAAGGTTTCCGCTCCTGGACAGAGGATCACCGAGCCGACCTCGATCTCCCTCTCCTGCTGTGTTTGGGTGTGATCCACTGCTTGAGCCAGGCAATTGTTCACGCACTGGTAGCACTCGCAGCAATAGCCGCAGTTCAGACAGCGATCCGCTTCCGCCCGACCGGATTCATCGTCCAGCCCCAACTCGACCTCCCGAAAGGTGCAGGTACGTTCCTCCAGGGGCAGCTCGGGTACATCAGCGCGCTTGCGGACCGGCTCTTGTTCGGGAACGGGCCGATAATCGCGATCCTCTTCAGCGGGATACTCCACTGGCTCGCGTCCCTCGGCCAAATCGCGTCCGTCCAGATAGCGCACGATGGATTCGGCTGCTTCCCGACCCATGGCCACCGCTCCGATGGCGATCCAGGGTCCGGTCTGCAAATCTCCGCCGGCGAAGACGCCACCTCGACTTGTTTCATAGGTGATGGGATCGACTTCGGTTGTCCCCCAACGGGTGAGCTGAAGCCCCTCCTCTTCAAGGGGTGTGGTGTCCGGTTTTTGTCCAATTGCAGGAATTACCTGATCCACTTCCAGGTCGAATTCGC
>CAYSPQ010000045.1:6420-9264 GCA_964432965.1 uncultured Desulfohalobiaceae bacterium | reverse complement strand
ATCAAGGAAAAATATTACCGGAAGTACAAGATTCGGCTCAAGGAAGAGGCGGATGTACAAGGAATCAGGAAAGCCGGGGATCTTGTGGTGCGCACGCTGGAGCTGGTGCAGGAGCATGTTGCTCCCGGGATCAGCACGGAAAGGATTAATCAGCTGGTCCACGATTTTACCGTGGAGAACGGGGCCGTGCCTGCCCCCTTGGGTTACAGCGGATTCCCCAAGAGTGTCTGCATCTCCGTGAATGAGGTCATTTGTCACGGAATCCCCGGTGAGTACGAGCTACGGGAGGGAGATATAGTCAATGTGGATGTTACCTCCAGGTTGCAGGGTTATTACGCCGACGCCAGCAGGACCTTCAAGGTGGGCGAGGTTAGCCCGGAGGCGGAGCGGATAATAGATGTCTCCTACCACTGTCTGAAACAGGGCCTGCAGCAGGTGGCTCCGGGCAATACCATCGGGGATATAGGTTGGGCTATCCAGGGGTATGCCGAAAGGCAGGGTTGTTCCGTGGTGAGGGAAATGGTGGGTCACGGAACCGGATTTGCCTTTCACGAGCCTCCTCAGGTGCCGCATTTCGGCGAAAAGGGTCAGGGCATAGTCCTGGTCCCGGGAATGGTCTTTACCGTTGAGCCCATGATAAATCTGGGATCGGCCAAGTTGCGCGTGCTGGAGGACAACTGGACTGCGGTGACCAGGGACGGCTCCCTTTCCGCCCAGTTCGAGAAGACGGTAGCGGTAAGTGAAGATGGATGCCAGGTTTTGACCCCTTGGGAGTAGGGGCTGGTGACAGCGGAAACGCTTGCCCTGTAAAGAAGTTTTTTCGCCGGTTTCAGGAACCTACTTGATATCCACCAACAAATTTTGCGAAACTATAATTATCTGTCAAGCAAGGGGCTGGTTTGCAGGGACTGCGGCCTCCGGCAATAGCAGCATCAACAGATCTGATTTGCGCCAACCCCCTTTGTATCAACTGGAGATTAGTCCAGGTCCCTCACCTTACAAGCTTGCTCGCTTCCACCTTTTATGACAGAGAGTTCGCCTATGTTTAGCCTTGAAGATGATCATAATATCCATCGAGGCCCGGTAAGACTGCGCCCTGGAGATAGAGACGCCCCTTTTTTGCAGGAGATAAAGGAAGTGGCCCGAACTGAATTCTTTCATTGTCTGCAGTGTCGGGCCTGTTCCAATGGGTGCCCTTTCGTGGAGGCCATGGATCTGGGCCCGAACAAGGTGATGCGATTGTTGCAGCTGAATCTTTACCAGGAGGCCTTGCAGAATAGTACGATCTGGATTTGTGTGGGCTGTCACACTTGCGACAGCAATTGTCCCATGGGTATTGATATACCGGCGGTAATGGACTTTCTGCGCGAGAAAGCCCTGGATGAGGGTGTTCAAAGTCCCGAGCCGAACATCCTCAATTTTCATCGGGCAGTCTTGAACTCCATAGCCAAGTACGGCAGAACCCACAAGCTGGAGATCATGTTTCGCTACAAGATTAAAAGTCGCAAATGGTTCGAGGATATGGACGCTGGTTTGAGAATGCTCGCCAAGCGGAAGCTGGACCTTCTGCCCTCCAAGATCGAGAACATACAGGAGATTCGCAGGATTTTTTCCTCCAATGAGGAGGCTACATGAGGCAAGCTGATTCCCTCCAGGAGATCGCGTTTTTTCCGGGATGCTCCCTGGCCACCTCCTCCAAGGAGAATTATGAGTCCTTGGATTATTTCTGCCAGAAGATAGGCTATAAGCTCGTGGAGGTACCGGACTGGAGCTGCTGCGGGACATCCTCTGCCCACAGCATCGACGCCAAAGTCGCGCTGGAGCTGCCTTCCCGAAATCTGGCCCTGGCTCCGAAGCAGGGCACTCTTCTCGTGGCCTGTCCCAGTTGCTATATGAGGCTTGTCCAGACCTATGACTTGCTGCTTCGGGACGAAGATAAACGCAGGCAATTTGAAAGGCGATGGGACACCTCCCTTCCGCAGGAGCTGCAAATCACTCCTTTTCTGTCCTTTTTGGCTCAAGTGGATATGCAGCCCTTCTTCAGCCAATCGGGCAGCCCCCTGAACGGGATGCTTTTCGCCCCCTACTACGGGTGCATGTTGGTCAGCCCTGCATCCATGCCCTCCTATACCCCTGTGGGCAGAGTTATGGAGGACACCCTGTCCAGACTGGGAGCCACACCCTGCAATTGGACCTATGCCACCAAGTGCTGCGGCACTTTCTTATCCGCGGCTCGTCCGGATATAATTACCCCCCGGATCAATGCCATGATGCAAGGAGCAGTAGCAGCCGGAGCGGAATGCATTGTTACTGCTTGTGCCATGTGCCACTTCAATCTGGAAATGCGCGCCACGCGGAGGGAAGGAATCCCGGTGTTCCACTTTTCCGAGCTGCTCTCCATAGCTGCTGGAGCGGAAGGGAATTATAACTGGTACAAGAGGCACCTGATCGATCCCCTGCCTTTGTTGCGGGAAAAGGAACTGATCAAGTAGTTAGCTCCATCCGAAAGGCTTCTTGCTTTTGCGTTCCGTTGTGCAAAATCTTGCCTTTATGCTTTTCTTGATCTACCCTGCATCCTTGTCTTTCTCTAGGGTGATGGCACTAGAAAGGTAACGAGCCCAATGGGTAGGGATATTATGTCCAGTAATCCTGAAGGAGCCAACTATGGAATGCAGTCAGGAACAAAATGCCGCTCTGTGCAATTGCACTTATCCTTCCTGCCCCCGCAAGGGCATATGCTGTGAGTGTCTGGAGCACCATCTCAAGGCCAGGCAGTTGCCGGCGTGTTTCTTCCCCCCGGAGGCTGAGGCGACCTATGATCGCTCTTTTGAGCACTTTGCCAGA
>CAYSPQ010000045.1:0-6410 GCA_964432965.1 uncultured Desulfohalobiaceae bacterium | reverse complement strand
GGGTGCAGCATAGCCGGCAACAGGCAAAAGTACTAAAAGGGAACATAGCTTATGTACACCAGGGATTCGGAACGCATTACCACGGGTATGAGCGTATCCCAGATTCTGCATAATCTGCGGGCTACTTCCGGATACTTCTTGACCAACAACGAGCGAGATGTATCCCAGTCCGACTTCAAGTGCCGCATTTTGCCCCATACCACGCTCAAGGTGGCTCCCTACAGGGAAGAGGCCGGTTTCTTCGCCTTTGAGATATCCGGGGGAGCGGTGGTGCATATGGATCTCATGTATCGCCAGATCGATCCCTTGGAGAAGCTTCGTCAGGTAAAGAAATCCATGCCCCGCACTCCTTTGCAGATCTGTTGTCGGGGCAGGAATCTCTTTGGCTACAGACCCTATCCGGACAGCGTGATACGCAACACTGTACAGCGTTTCTCTCCCTACGTGGACGTATGGAGGATCTACGATTTCCTCAATCACATACCCAATATGCGGGTTGTAGGCGAAGAGGTGCAAAGGGCGGGCAAGCTCCTCATGCCCAGCCTGTGCTTTAATACTGGAGAAAATCACACCAATGACTTCTACCTGGCCAAGGTGAGGGGAATCCTGGATACCTTCGGCACCAATATAATCTTGAGCATAAAGAACCATTCCTCTGTGGGCACTCCCAAGCGAATAGAGGAGCTTTTCCGGAGCATCCAGAGCGAATACCCCGATCTGGTGCTGGCTTATCATGGTCATAACACGGACGGAAACGATCTTTCTCGGATGGTGGGAGCGATCGAAGGCGGGGCCAAGATCGTGGAGGCGGCAGATCACGGATGGGGTGGAGTCTATTCGCAGGCTCCCGCCTTGAGCCTGATCCAGATCATGAACGAGTACGGCTATCCGGCAGCGGGAATAAAGATTCAGCCCCTTCTGGACGCTTCGGACCAGATCCGACGTGAAAGGCCCTACTATGAACGCTTCGAGACGAAGTTCAAGGCCTTTGATCCCACGGTCAAACGACACAAGCTTACAGGTGGCGCCGCCAGCATAGCCTTTGAACAAGCGGAGAAGCTGGGGCTCCTGGAGCGAATACACGAGGTAACGGAAGAGCTGGCCACCATCAACAGGGAGTTCGGGGAAATCTGGTCCGTGACTCCGGGAAGTCAGATTCTCTGGGCCACTGCGCTAAACAATGTTCTCTACGGACGCTACGAGCAGCCCACGGACGACTTGAAGCGACTCCTGCTCGGACACTACGGTCCGTTCCCCTTCACCCGGCCACCGGACTGGATAATGGAAAAGGTCCTGGAGGAAAAAAGCAGGGAGGGAAAGCCCTGGCGCAGCATCCTGGAGGAGAAGGGCGGGATTTGGAATCCTCCTGATCCGGATTGGAGCCGCAAGAGACAGGAGCTGGAAAAGATACTGGGCCGGGAGGCCGACGAGGATGAGCTTTGCCTTTATCTACAGTTCCCCCGCGATGCAGTGGGATATTTCCGGTTCCGCGATACCTACGGAAAGACCTGGCTCCTGCCGCCGGATGTGTGGTTCAACCAGGGCGGCTTCGCCGACGGGTCCAGGATAGCCCTGAGCGACGAATACGGCAAGAGGCACTATCTGGATTTCGTCTCCACCCGCAAGGAACAGGGAGTGGTAAAGACCTCCATGCTGGTGGACCACCATTTTCAGACATTCACTATCCCCATTAGATAGCTGTCATTCGGAAAGTTCCTTTCATGGATGGCAACTATCTTCTCTTCTTTGGGAAAAAGAAGAAACAAGGCTCAATGTATCCCTATGGGTAGCGTGAAGTATTTGTCGGTTGCCGAGGCGGAATCCGGACAAAAGGTGGTTCAGTTCCTCAGCCGCCGACTGGGCGGACAGATTCCTCGATCCGCCCTTATGAGATGGGTGCGCACGGGGCAGGTCAGGGTGGACAGTTCGCGGGTGAAGCCCTTCCAAAGGCTGAGTGCCGGACAAAGAGTGCGCATTCCGCCTTATAGTCCGGAAGAGGGGGGTATAAGCAAGGCCGGCGAGCGCAAGGGCAATCCCTTTACCTTGGGCAGGGTGTACGAGGACGAACAGTTGCTGGTTGTGCTCAAGCCACCGGGCTTGCCTTCACAACCGGGAAAGAGCACCCGGCAAAGCGTGGCGACAATGATACGCAGCGAGTACGCGGGTCGGGAATGGACTCCCACGCTGGTGCATCGCCTGGACAGGGAAACATCCGGGTTGCTGCTCTTGGCCAAAAGCTATCCCACTCTCCGTTTCCTGCAGGAGCAAATGAGCCAGAATCGGATGCGCAAGATCTATTTGGCCTGGGTTCAGGGTGAGACGGACTGGTGGAAGTGGACCAGACTTCAGGACAGGTTGCGGGAGAGCAGGGATTCTGAGGAAAAAGAGGTCAAGGCGGTTAGCTGGGTCCGGACCCTACGCCACACCCAAGGCAACAGCCTGGTGGCCGTTGCCCTGAAAACGGGGCGCAGGCATCAAATCCGCATCCAGTTGGCTGATAGGGGGCGCCCTGTGGCTGGAGACAGAAAATACGGCACCGGTAGCTCCACCCAGGGTCTTAAGCTTCACGCCTACCTTCTTTCCTGGCAGGATCGGTGCTTTACCCGGATGCCGCACTGGAGGGGCAGGTTCCGAGTGTCCGAACAGGATTTGCAGGACGTGTAATCCCTGTAGCCAGATTCCGGACGTAAAACAACTGTCCTTGCTTACCCAAGAAACAAACAAGTTTCTTCATATTCACTGGGTATTTCATGCGTATTCCGGGTTGGGAATGTCGGACTTGCGCACCCTGAGCCTGGAAAACCAGGAAGGGTGCTCTTTCATGAAGCGCCAGCAGGCAGTCAGATCCTCCTTGGTGTGGGGCTCCAGGGTCAGACCGGGGCGCAGATCCAGAAGCTCCAGGCCGGAAAACAGCTCCGGCCAAGGGATCTTGCCCTGTCCCAAACCGAGGTGCTGATCGGCTACGCCGTCGTTGTCGTGCAGGTGCAGGTGGCTCAGATGCTGACCCATGGTCTGTATCCACAGGCAGAGGTTATCGTACTGGAAGCCTCCGCTGTAACTAGCCCAATGACCTACATCGAAGCAAAATCGGACCCCTTCCTCTCTTAGCTCTCCCAACAGATCGTCCAGAGGTCTGGGATCGTACTCTCTCACGTTTTCCAGATACAATGGGGGATGTTCCGGCCATTCCTGCAGAACCTCCCTCCAGGTGCGTACGGAGCGCTTGAGCCAGCGGGAATATAGCTCGCTGTAGAGCGGGGTGAAGTTGGCATGGGCCACCAGAAAGCGGGGCTCGTAAATAGAGGCTACTCGCACGGCCTTTTTCAGCCTGTCCCTGGTTCCCTGCAGGATGAAGTCGTCTATGCTGCCCGGCTGCAAGTCATGAAAGGGCAGATGGATGGAACACAACAGTCCTTCCTTGTGCAGAGAGTTGGCCAGCCACTTGTGCCAATCCGGGGCCAGGGAGTCCAGAGAGATGGCGTCCAGTCCGAGCTCGGGATTGATCTTCTGCTGGCAGTAGTATTGCAGATAAAAGCGGTCTTCGGCTATATAGCGGCAAGGCAGGTTTACGAAGTAGCGCCCCATGCTGGCTCCTTGCGGCTTGGCTTTACTGCGGAGGTCAAAGCGGGCTGTATAGAGTGGTAAAGCTCTTGGAATGCTCTCTCAGACAGACAGCTTGCCCATTATTTACCGTACTGTCTGTAGACTGCCTGGACTGATGCTCCTAACTGGAGAAGACCCGATCCAGGATTTCCCTCTCGTAGCGAAGGTATTGGCCGGCATCGAATATATCTCTCAGCTCCTCTGGGTTCAGGTAGGCAAGGATATTTCCGTCCTCGCGCACAAGCTGCTCGAAGGAGCGCTCCTCCTCCCAGGCTCGCAGAGCAGGGCCCTGCACCAGTTCGTAGGCGGTTTGTCTGGGCACTTCCTTTTCCAGCAGGGCCATGAGCAGCCTTTGAGAGAAAAAAAGCCCGTGCGAGGAGTAGAGGTTGCGCTCCATGTTGGCGGCATTGACCTGCAGTCTCTGCAGCATGGAACATATACGGTTGAGCATGTAGTCCACCAGAATGGTGGAGTCGGGCATGATCACTCTTTCCACCGAGGAGTGGCTTATATCCCTTTCGTGCCAAAGTGCCATGTTTTCCATGGAGGCAAGCGAATTGCTCCGCACCAGACGAGCCAGACCAGAGAGGTTCTCCGCTGAGATGGGGTTCTTTTTGTGGGGCATGGCGGAAGAGCCTTTTTGTCCTTTGCTGAATCCCTCCTCTGCCTCCCGCACTTCCGTGCGCTGCAAGTGGCGGAGCTCCAGGCTCAAGCGTTCGATCCCGCCGGCTATAAGAGCGAGAGAGGTAAAGAATTCCGCATACCTGTCCCTTTGCACGATCTGGGTAGAGACAGGGTCCGGCTCCAGCCCCAGCTCCTGCAGGGCAATGCGCTCCACCTCCGGGCTAAGGTGGGCATAGGTGCCCACCGCTCCGGATATCTTGCCCACCCGTATCCCCTGGGCAGCTCGAGCGAACCTGTCCTTGTGCCTCGTGAACTCCGCATGGAAAGAAGCCATCTTGAGGGCAAAGCTGGTAGGCTCGGCGTGTACCCCGTGAGTGCGGCCCATGCACATAAGACCCTCATGCTGCAGACTCAGCTGTTCCAGGGCCTGCAGCAGGGCGTCCAAATCCGCTGAGATCAAGTGGGCCGCCTGCAGTAGCAGCAAGGAGTTCGCAGTATCCACGATATCCGAGGAAGTGCACCCCAGATGGACATAGCTGGAAGCCGGACCCAGCTTTTCCTCGACTGCGGTCAGAAAGGCGATCACGTCGTGCTTGGTTTCCTCTTCGACCTCCTGGATTCTGTCCAGGTCAAAGTCAGCCTCCTGCCGGATCTGGTGCATGGGGACGTCCGGTATGCGCCCTATTCGATGCCAAGCCTCGCAGACGGCTATTTCCACTTGGAGCCAGGTCCGGTACTTGTTCTCCAGGCTCCAGATCCGGCTCATTTCGGGTCTGCTATAGCGCTCGATCATCTTTGCGGCCTAGTTTTTTTCCGGGTTGCCGGTAGAGCCCTGGTCGGACTTGGTTTCGGACGTCTTGGAGGCGCCCTCCTGCCCTTGGCTTTCCTGCCCGGTGCTTTTTTCCTGCTGAGACTCCCCTTTTTGCTCCGTTGACTCCGTCTGTTCTCCGCCCGATCCATTGCCGTTTCCTGACTGGTGACTGGCTTGACTGCGGGCATAATCCGTGGCGTACCATCCGCTTCCCTTAAGGATGAAAGCGGTAGGGGAAATCAATCTCCTGGCATTGCCTCCGCAGGCAGGACATGGCTTCTCCTTCTCCTCGTAGCTCTTGCTCCATTCCTCGAAAAGGTGCTCGCAATCGCGGCAGCAGTATTCGTATATTGGCATAGGAAACCTCCTTGAGATTTGTAAGGAGACCCCCAGCATCTGGGAGTCCACGTCTTAATCTTACGGCACAAACGCGAACACTGTTTCAGTGCTCACAGTGGATTGTACTGTGCTCTCTTCTCTGATTCAGACAACAAGCTCACAAGCCCTATCCTTCGATCGGGAAAGATAATAATTCATTTGCGGAAAAAGGCAAGTTCGTCTGGATATAGTGATCTCAGCCCATGGCCAGAGCCACCATGAGTGCTCCATCCCTTGTGGGTATAACTCCTGTAATCCTTATAAGTGGCAGGCAATTATCTTTCCCGCTGAGGTCTATTGAAGCCTACCCCAAAAGATTGCTTTTGGGTGGAGCATTTCCCAAAAGAGGGGGAGGGAAGGAATATCCTGTCCCCTCACCGACTATCACCGTGGGGGTGGTGGGTGAGGGGACAAAGACGGTAGCGTTTCTGTAGAAAGTATATCAGGCCCTGCGTTTCTGCCTCGCTTCAGCCTTGGCTTCCTTGGCCCGCTGTTTCAGACGCTTTCGGCGTCTACGGCGTCTGCGATCCAGTTCGCGTTTGCGCTCGATTTTCTTGTGCCGACTCATGAATACATCTCCTTGCTAGTTCTGTGCAATGCTGTCCAAAGCAGATTTTCCCTGCAAATTTCAAGACCACTAGCAGCCTGGAGACTACTTTGTCCAGTCTGGACCTACCTGCCCGGCCCCGGTTTGTTTGATCTTTTTGGCATAGGGGCCTATCTCCAGCTGATTGAACCGTCGAGCCTCAAGGGGAAAAACAGGATGGCAATCATGGGCAAATTGAGGGTGCTTCAATCACGTGCTGATCAGTCGATAATCGCGTCTGCCTAGCCCCAGTTCTTCACATCTGCGCAGGAGGCTCTCGCCCATAGTTTTCATCTGTTCCTTCCCTTCAGTTATCTCTGCTCCCTGCAGGTCTGTGGCCTCACTTGCGTTGTCCACGAGATCCAGACTGGCCTGGTCCAGGGCCACCGGGTCATAGGAGGCAGCGAT
>CAYSPQ010000044.1:0-9499 GCA_964432965.1 uncultured Desulfohalobiaceae bacterium | reverse complement strand
GGGACGGGTCAAGAAGGGGCTCCGGGACGACTGGAACGGCCTGCTCAAGTTCCTGCAGGATACGAGCTGGCCCGAAGTGGAAGTGGATTCCTTTGTCCTGTGGGAAAGCCGCCTGAGTCCTCAGGGTCCAAGCTATCACCCCCTGGAGAGGTACAATTTGGGTTGAGCTGTTTGCCTAAAATATGTGCACCAGCCAATCGTCAAGCTGGGCCGGAAATCAGGAGTTGTCCCTGGCTGCGCGGAAAGCCTGTTGGAAGTAACTTTTGTGGGACAAGGAAAGGAAGGAAATTTGCTGGACAGGGCAGCGGAAATTCTGATTGGGAAGGGAGTGCTTATCTATCCCACGGAGACCCTTTACGCCATAGGCTGCGACGCCTTTTCCCGGGCAGCAGCTCACCGGGTGGCCCAGAGCAAGGGTCGCGGGGAGGACAAGCCATTCACTGTGGTCATAGGCGGGCGCGAACAGCTGGACAGGATCGCACAGGAGCCGGACTGGGTGAGCCATCTTCTGGATGTCTTCTGGCCCGGGCCTTTGTCTGTACTTCTTCCCGCACGCAGGAATCTACCAGCCGGCCTGGCGAGCAGGGAGGGCCTGGTCAGTGTCCGCTGGAGCCCTCACCCCGTGGTGCGGGATCTCTGCCTGCGCAGCGGACTTGTCTTGGTGGCAACTAGTGCCAATCGCTCCGGACAGCCGGCTGTGGTCAAGGCGGAGGATTTGGACCCGGGACTGGTCCGGGAGGTTGACTTGGTGCTGGAAGGAGAAATTGGCTCCTTGGCAGGGGTGCCCTCCAGCGTTGTCCTTCCCTTGAGTCCGGCAAGGCTTCGCCTGGAGCGGGAGGGGGCCATTAGCGCGGGACAGCTGCAGGAGGCGGGCTGGGAGGTGGTCTCTGGCTAGCCGGGTTCACCGGAGCCGGGCAGAATGCGGCGCAGGACGGCCCGAACCTCTTTCACGCCGATCGTCCGAAGACAGACGGGATCGGAGCAATGGATGATTCCCATGCGGGTGCAGGGTCGACAAGGGGCCTCCCCGGAAAGGGTGACCAGGCCTTGCGGTCCCCATTGTCTGGCCGGAGAGGGTCCGAAGAGGGCCAGTCCGGGCGCCTGGCAGCAGGCTGCCAGATGGAGGGGGCCGCTGTCGTTTCCAAAAACGAGGCCCGAGGACTGGATCCACCGCTGTAGTTGCCAGAAGTCATCCGGGATAACACGGGGGAAATCCTCTATTCGCATTCCCCTTTCCAGCTCAGCAGGTCCCAGCACGAAGCAGGGGCGGTAACCCAACCGCCGGAGCCATTGGGCTATGTCCAGGAAACGCTCCAGAGGCCAGCACTTGCTGGGATGACCTGCACCGGGGAAGAGCAGGACCCGGAAGGGGTCCGGCTGCAATTCCCGGCTGGGGAAAAGGTCACTCCACACCCCTTTCCAGTCCCATTCAGCGGAAAACCCTTCTTGCCGCAAGTGTTGCAGGCAGATATCCTGGGGAGGAGAATAGCCTTCCTCCTCCAGCATGGGAATGAACCAGAGCCCTGGTAGATGGCTCTCGGTGGGTGCCTTGCGCAGCCCGAACCAGATGATGCGGCAATCTTCCAGGGAAGGTGGCCAGGTGTCGGCAGCGTAGATCTGCTCCACTCTTTTTCTGTAAAGCGGAGAATCCTTGAATCCCAGGGGCTCGGTCCAGAGGGAATAGGCTTCCTTTCCAGCCCACAATAGCTCCTGCTTGCGCATCTGCCTGGAAATGGCCAGCATGCTGGGCCAGGCCTGAAGGAAATCTCCCAGGGCTCCTTTCTGGACAAGGACGATCTTGTTTGCCACTTCCATGCGGAAGGAGTATATTTGCTTTCCCGCAGAGTCAAACAGGATAGGGGGAAAAGATTATGGCCAAGGAGAGTACACGGGTCAGTTGCCCCGCCTGCGGGCGCGGAGTGGATTTCCAGTGGTACAGCAATCCCGCGCCCACGGTGGATGTGGTGCTGCAGGTGGGTGACCGTGGAGTGGTTCTCGTGCGCAGGAGAAATCCTCCCCAGGGATGGGCCTTGCCGGGAGGTTTCGTGGACAGGGGAGAGAGCGTGGAGGAGGCTGCCAAGCGGGAAATTCGGGAAGAAACCGGAGCGGAAGTGGACCTGGAAGGCCTGCTGGGAGTGTATTCCCATCCGGACAGGGATCCCAGGAAGCATACCCTGAGCCTGGTGTTCACCTCCCGCTTGTCCGATTCGACCGAGTTGCGGCCTGGAGACGACGCGGGACAGATCGGGATATTTTCCTTCAGCGAATTGCCGGAGCTGGCCTTCGATCATGCCCGCATTTTGCAGGACTATTTCCAGGGTAGACCGGGCGGAGAGGTAGTGGATCACGGGGCCAGCATCTGTGCGGCCCGGGGTTGATCGCTGCGGTGACTGGCGGAAGGCCCAAGGAGAATGGCATGAGCTGCAGCAGTGAATGCGGGTGGCTGGAGTCGAGCATGGAGCCGCTGTTCGTGACCCTGGGCGATTTCAACGGGCTGGGCCCGGAGCTGCTATGTCGCTATGCCGCTTTACCCGGCGAGGAAAGTGCTCCCTTGGTGCTGGTGGGTGCGGAGAAGGCATTGGAGTATCACCGCAATGCCCTGGGGGTGCCGCGTTTCTGGCGCAATTTGGACGCGGAGGCAGAGCAGGGCCCCTTGCCTCCAGGCATCTACCTGCTGCAGCCTGACGGGGTGCAGGACTTGCGCTTTACCCCGGGCCAACCCGGGACGGACGGAGGCCTTGCCGCAGGGAGGTCCCTGGACGCGGCTTGTAAGCTGCTGAGGCGGGGCCGGGGACGGGGTCTGGTTACCTGCCCCCTGGACAAGCGGATGCTGCAAGAGGCGGGCTATAATTTTCCCGGGCACACCCAGTATCTGGCCCGAGGCTTTGGCCTGGAGGAAGAGGAGGTCTGCATGCACCTTGCCGCCTCCAGGCTCAGGGTGTCCTTGGCCACTACCCACCTGCCCCTGCAGCAAGTGCCCCAAAGCATTACCCGGGAAAAAATCCTGCACTATCTACGCCTGACCCGGAGCCACCTGCAAAGACTGGCGGTTACCGGCCCCATAGCTGTTTGCGGCTTGAATCCTCATGCCGGGGAACACGGGGTGCTGGGGGTGGAGGAAGAAGAGACCCTCGAACCCGCGGTGGAGGAGGCGGCAAGGGAGGGGCTCCTCGCTGTAGGGCCGCTCCCGGCGGATACCCTGTTTGCCAGGGCGCTGCGGGGGGAGTTTTCCGCAGTGCTGGCCATGTATCACGACCAGGGCTTGGCGCCCCTAAAGACCGTTTTCTTCGGCCGGGCGGTGAATGTTACCCTGGGTTTGCCCGTGATTCGCACTTCCGTGGATCACGGGACCGGATACGAGCTGGTGGGCGAGTCGAAGGCGAAGATCAAGAGCCTGCGGGAGGCCATATCCCTGGCCTCCAGTCTGGCCCGGGCCGGTCCCCTACCGCAGGCATAGCAGGGCGTTGAAAATCTTCCAGTTGCTGCGTTGCTTCAAAAGGTTCAAATAAGGGATTCGGAAGCCTAGCCGAGCCTGGAGCGGAGCATCTGCGCGAAGGAGCGGAAAAAGGCCCTGGAATCGTGGGGCCCGGGAGCGGCTTCCGGGTGGTACTGCACAGCCATGACTGGCTTGCTCTTGTGCTGAAATCCCTCCAGGGTCCCGTCGTTCAAGTTGATGTGGGTGGTGGTAATGTCCTCGCGTTTGCTCAAGTCGACGCAAAAGCCGTGATTTTGGGAGGTTATTTCTATTCTGCCCGAAGCGAGGTCGCGCACCGGATGATTCACCCCGTGATGCCCGAACTTTAGCTTGTAGCTCTCCCCGCCCAGGCAAAGGCCTAGGACCTGCTGACCCAGACAGATGCCGCCCAGGGGATAATCTTCGAGCAGTTGAGACACAGTGTGCAAGAGATCCGTCAAGGGTGCGGGATCCCCGGGGCCGTTGCTCAGAAAGACCGCATCCGGTTGCAGCCGCCGGATATCCTTGTAGGTGAATCCGGGCGGAACAACCAGGACGTTCATCCCCTGCTCGTGAAGCAAGCGCAGAATGTTGCGCTTGGTGCCTATGTCCATTACAGCCACGCGAGGGCCGGAAGCGGGCCACGAGTAGTGCCCGTCTTCCAGCTCCACTCTCCGGGGGCCCTCGGAAGTCCAGGCATAGGGATGATCCGGCGCTACACGCTGCACCAGGTTGAGCCCTTCCATGGGAGGGATCTCCCTGGCCCGCTCGCAGACTTTCTGCGGGTCTGTCTCCCGGGTGGAAAGGCAACCTCGCATAGCCCCGCGGATCCGAATGTGCCGGGTCAGAGCCCTGGTGTCGATTCCCTCAACTCCAGGGACTCCGTATCTCGCCAGATAGTTGGGCAGGGACTCCGTGCTCTGCCAATTGGAGGGGCTGGGGCAGCACTCCTTTACAATGAATCCCGCCACTTGTACCCTGTCCGACTCTACATCCTGCGGGTTTATTCCGTAATTCCCGATATGGGGATAGGTCATGCAGACCAATTGCATGGTGTAGGATGGATCGGTCAGGACTTCCTGGTATCCGGCCATTCCGGTGTTGAAAATCACTTCCCCGCAGGCTTCACCCTCTCCGGTGAAGGACCTGCCCTCGAACCATGTTCCGTCCTCCAGGCCTAGAATAGCCCGCATTTTTGCTGCTCCTGAATGATTCTTTCCACGTCTTCCACATCCTCTGGAGTATCCACTCCCCTGATCGAATGCCTGGTCCGTTTTACCCGGATGGGGATCCCGTTTTCCAGCAGCCGGAGCTGTTCCAGGTTTTCCGCTTGTTCCAGGGTCCCGGGGCTCAGCAGGGAAAACTTGCGCAAAACGGAATAGCGCATGGCATACAGGCCAATATGTCCCAGGTAGGCAGCGTGCTCCGGGTTCCTGGGACAGGGTATCAGGGAGCGGGAAAAGTAAAGGGCCTGTCCCCCTTGGTCGCAGACCACTTTTACCAGGTTGGGATCCCCAGCTTCTTCATCTCCTATACTTCGGGCCAAGGTGGTGACCAGCACCGAATCATCCCGGAAAAATGGAGTGAGAAGCTCACGGAGCATGTCCGGGATCAGGGCGGGCTCGTCCCCCTGCACATTGACCACTACACTGTGGGAGGAAAGCCCCAGTTTCTCTGCAGCTTCTCCCGCCCTTTCTGTTCCGCTGCTGTGCTCCGTTCCGGTCAGGACGGTGCAGACACCGTGCTGCCGCGCACTGTCGGCTATGCGCTGGTCATCGGTAGCCAGACAGACACCGGAGAAAAGATCGCATTCCAGTACCCTGCGCACCACGCGCAAGAACATAGGCTGTCCCAGGATCGGTGTCAAAGGCTTACCGGGAAACCGGCTGGATGCGTAGCGGGCGGGCACAATCGCGTAAAACGAGGGGTGGTTGGATGCAGCAGATGTGTCAAATTCGGAGTTCATTGTCATAACTGGCGTTTTGTAATAGTCTCTAGCGCATTCACCTTGGGCTAGAATAGCAGAAAAGTGCTGTAGGTTAACCGTCCGAACGAACATCACAATAAACGGTTTTGCCGCAGATAGCAATACAGGGTTTGACCTGGCACAACAAGTGTCTTTCATCCAATAATGAAGGAGAGATGTATGGCGATGTTTCTGTATTCAGCCAGGAACAAGTCCGGTCGTAAGATCAAGGGGGAGCTGGATGTCCCCAACCAGGAAATGGCCAAGCTGGCGCTACAGCGTAAGGGTTATACAGATATCAAGGTCAAGCCCAAGCCCAAGGATATCCTGGAAGGCACCTTTCTGGAGGGCGGAATCAAGTCCCGGGATATGGTGGTATTTTCCAGACAGTTCTCCACAATGATCAACGCAGGAGTGCCCATTCTGGAGGCGCTGCAGGTCCTGTGCGAGCAGACGGAGAACAAGATCTTCCGACGCAAGCTGAACGAGGTGCGCAAGGATGTGGAAGCGGGAAGCTCGCTCTACGAGGCCATGTCCAAGCACCCGGACGTGTTCGACGATCTGTACACCAACATGGTCAATGCGGGCGAGACCGGTGGCGTGCTGGACAAGGTGCTGGAGCGCTTGTCCGAATACATCGAGAAGGCGGACAAGCTCAAGTCCAAGGTCAAAGGGGCCATGGCCTATCCGGTGGTGATCTTTATAGTGGCCATAGCCGTGGTGGGAGTGATCCTGACCTTTGTGATCCCCACCTTCGAGGAGATGTTTGCCGGATTTGGAGGAGAGCTGCCCGGCGTCACCCAGTTCGTGATCAACTTGAGTGATGCGGTGACTGCCAACATTTTGTGGATTATCCTGGGTATTATCCTGGCAGCTGTGGCCTTTACCCTTTTTTACCGCTGGGAGCAGGGAAGGCGCATAGTGGATCAGGTAATACTCTTTATACCCATATTCGGCCCCCTGCTGCGCAAGGTTGCGGTGGCCAGATTCAGCAGGATGCTTAGCACCATGCTCTCCAGTGGAGTGCCCATTCTGTATTCCATGGACGTGGTTTCCAAGACTGCTGGCAACAAGACAGTGGAGGAAGGGGTGAAACAAGCGAGACAAAGCATCTCCGAAGGACAGACTATCCACGAGCCACTGGACGAGACAGGGGTTTTTCCGCCCATGGTGATCCACATGATTTCCATCGGGGAAACCACGGGTAATCTGGACACCATGCTGGCCAAGATAGCCGACTTCTACGAGGACGAAGTGGATGTGGCGGTGGACAGCTTGACCTCGTTGATCGAACCGATCATGATCACCTTTCTGGGCGTGATTGTAGGCGGCTTGGTGGTATCCATGTATCTGCCCATCTTTACCATGGCCGGGGAAGTAATGTAGATCTCGCCCGGGAAAAGACTGTTGGAAGAGAACCTAAGCAGAATAAACGGGGATAACAGGAGGCTATATTATGTCCGGACAAAACTTGAGGGTTGCGGTTGCCGGCGCCACCGGAGCAGTGGGCAGGGAAATGCTCCGGATACTCGAGGAACGCTCCTTCCCCGCTAGCTCCGTCAGGGCTTTGGCCTCGCCCAATTCCGCAGGAAAGAGGCTGCCCTACCGGGGTGAGGAAATAGTGGTGGAGACACTGACCGAGGATGTCTTCGAGGAGCTTGATTTGGCTTTGTTCTCCGCGGGAGGTGGCATATCCAAGGAGTTCGCTCCCCTGGCAGCCAAGGCCGGTTGCGTGGTGGTGGACAATTCCAGCGCCTGGCGCATGGATCCGGAGGTTCCCCTGGTGGTGCCCGAGGTCAATCCCGAGGACCTGTCCTGGCACGGCAATATTGTGGCCAATCCCAACTGTTCCACCATCCAGATGGTGGTTGCCCTGAATCCCCTGCATAAGATGGGACGGATCCGACGAGTGGTGGTTGCCACCTACCAGGCGGTTTCCGGAAGCGGGCAGAAGGCTGTGCAGGAGCTGGAGTCCCAGGTAAGGTCCCTGTTCAACATGGAGGAGGTGGAGTGCAACGTCTATCCCTATCAGATAGCCTTCAACTGTCTCCCCCATATCGGGAGCTTCGAGGACAACGATTATTCCCAGGAAGAGATGAAGATGGTCAATGAGACCAGGAAGATCTTCAACGACGCCGAGATGGGGGTGACGGCAACCACCATACGGGTTCCCGTGTTCTACGGCCACAGCGAGGCGATAAACGTGCAGACGGAAAGCAAGATAAGCGCCAAGGAAGCCAGGGGAATGCTGAGTGAGGCCCCGGGAGTCGTGGTGCTTGACAATCCCGGGGAGAAGATATATCCCACCGCTCTGGACGCAACCGGCCAGGATCCGGTGTATGTGGGCAGGATCCGGGAGGATACCAGCGCGGAGAACGCCCTGGACATGTGGGTGGTTGCGGACAATATCCGCAAGGGGGCCGCGCTGAACACCGTGCAGATAGCGGAGGAGCTCTTGGCAAGGGAACTGCTTCCGCTCTAGCAGGGCGTTGAAAATCTTCCAATTGCTGCGTTGCTTCAAAAAGTTCAAACTCTCACTAGCTCGCCCGGAACGGACGAGCTACACTTCTTCTTTTTGAAAAGAAGAAGCAAGAAAATCAGGGTCTTACATCTCAACTTTTTTGTTTCTTTTTGCGAAAAAGAAACGACTAGCTAGTTGCCAAATGCAACTAGCTATTGGGTTTGCCACCCCCTGCCTGGACACTACTAAGTAGCCGGGAATGCACCAGCTCCTGACAGGCCCTGCCCCGCTCGCTATAATCCGAGTACTGATCAAAACTGGAAGTGCCGGGAGCCAAAAGAACCACATCCCCGGGGCTAGCCATGGGCAAGAGATCGGCCAAAGCCTCCTGCATGCTTTCCCTGCAGAACACGCTGGTTAGTTCCTGCCAGGCACGTCGCAGCTCTTCCCTGCACTCTCCAAAAACTCCTGCCGCCTTGACCCGGCTCTGAATCAAATCGGCTATCTCCCTTGGATCATCTCCCTTGAGCCTGCCGCCGGCCAACAGGAGCACAGGCCGTTCAAAGCTGGTCAAGGCGGCCCTCTGGGCTGCCACTGTGGTTCCCTTGGAGTCGTCCACAAATAGCACCCCCTGGTGCTCGCCCAGGTATTGCAGACGATGCTGCCAGGGACGAAACTCCTGTAGAACCCGGGAGACCGCCTCTTGCCCGATTCTGAAATATCTGCAGGCCGCAATTGCGGCCTCGATATTGGCCCGATTGTGCGAACCCAGCAAAGCAGGGCAGTGCCACCTGCCACTGTCGGTGAAATATTGTATTTGAGCCGCAATTCCAGCCTGCTGTTCCAGTTGCTGCCGCATTTCCAGGGGGAGCACGGCCAGGTCCTCTGGACCCTGATTCTGAAATATCTTGAGCTTGGCCTGGAAGTACTCCTGCAGGCTCAAGTGATGGTCCAGATGATTGGGATGAAAATTGAGAAACACCGCTACTTGCGGCCTGAAGTCAGCCGTGTATTGCAGTTGGAAGCTGCTGGCTTCCAGAACCAGGATGTCCCGGGACAAGCCCTCCAAAACGTACTCGGAAAGGGGGGCGCCGATATTGCCTCCCAGAAAAACCGAAAAGCCACCCTCTTCCAGCATCCGCTGAATAAGGCTTACCGTGGTGGTTTTCCCTCCGGTTCCGGTGACCGCGACTACTGGCCGGTCCACGAACCACCAGGCAAGCTCCAGCTCAGAATAAACAGGCGGAACCCGATCTTGCGGAAGAGCTTCCTGAATAGCACCTTTCGGTATTCCCGGGCTGAGACAGACAAGTGAGGCTTCCCTGAACTGCTCCGGACGGTGCTCCCCTGTTTCCAGGATAACCCCCTCCCTTTCCAGAAGATGCTTCCTGCTTTCCGGGACTGCCTTCTCTTGCCTTTCCAGGAGTAGCACCCGGGCACCCGCGGAAGCGGCCAGCCTGGCTGCCCCTGTGCCGGAACGCCCGGCTCCAACCACTACTATTTTTTTCCCCTCCAATTCGGGACCTTTTTGGGAAATCAAAAGCATATTCTTCCCTTGCCCGCCGAATTCAACGAAGCTTTAAGGTGCTCAGGGCTATCATGGCCAGCAGGATGGACA
>CAYSPQ010000043.1:0-9501 GCA_964432965.1 uncultured Desulfohalobiaceae bacterium | reverse complement strand
GTAGGAGGCAACAAAAGAAACTCATCCCTCCCAGTTGTACATGAGATTTCCCGGACCGGCTCGAGCTATTTCTGCAGGGCAAGGGTCAGTCTCACATCGGCAATCAGGGCCCTCTTCGAATCCACTAAAACCGGATTGAGATCTGCCTCCAGCAAATCCGGGAAGTCGGTGGCCAGCCTGGAGAGCCTCAGGAGGATATCCTCCAGGGCATCCATGCGGACACCTTCCTCGCCGCGGACTCCCTTGAGCAACATGTAGGACTTGATGCCCCGGATCATGTCCCTTGCCCTGGATCTGGAGAGAGGGGCCAGTTGAAAGGAAATGTCCTTTAGGACCTCCACGTAGATGCCCCCCAGACCGAACATGAGCATCGGCCCGAACTGCTCGTCCCTGCTGAATCCGGCTATGATTTCCTTCATTCCCTTGGGGGCCATCTCCTGAACCAGGCATCCGTGGATGTAAGCGCCAGGCTCTCGCTGTTTGACCACAGAAGTGATTTCCAGGAAGGCTTGCTTGACTGCCTGGGCAGTTTGCAGCCCCACCCGAACCCCGCCGGCATCGCTCTTGTGCGAGATATCCGGTGAAGCGACCTTGAGAACCACCGGGAAGCCGATCCTTTCCGCCGCACGAGCGGCCTCATCGCTGGTTTTTGCCACTTCTGTCGCTGCCGAGGGCAAACCATAGGCTTGCAGAAGCTCCTGAGCCTGGTATTCCACTATCTCCACGGATTGCCCCGATTCGAGCCGACAGCGGAAGGAGTCCACGATCCTGTCCGCTTTTTCCCTGTCCACGTGGATTTCCTCCACATGATCCCGGGGTCTGCTCCTCCAGTTGGAATAGGTGTACATGGCCTCCAAGCTGGAGATGACCGGCTCGGGGAAGTGGAAGGTGGGAATGCCCGCCCGGAGGAGTCTTTGCTGCATCTGGAGAACGGAATGCTTCCCCATAAGGCAGACAAACATGGTTTTTTTCGTGCTTTGGCCAATCCGGATCAGCTCCTCCGCCAGGGTTTCCATCTGGGAGACGATGCTCCCAGTGGGGGTTAACAGCACCATCACGGCGTCCACGTTGGGGTCCTGCACCACTGCCTCTGTCGTTCTGCGGTAGCGCTCCGCGTCTGCATCGCCGATAATGTCCACCGGGTTGTGCAGGGAGGCAAAGGAAGGAAGAAACTGTCGCATGGCCTCGATTGTTTCGTTACCCAGCCTGGCCATTTGCAATCTGGATCTGTCGCAGGCGTCAGCGGTCATTATTCCCGGTCCTCCGGAATTGGTCACCACCGCCAAATTGGGCCCCCTGGGCAGAGGCTGGCAGGAAAAGGCCTGGGCCAGGGTGAAGAGGGTAGATATGTCCCTGACTCGGATGATGCCTCCCTGCTCGAAGGCTGCCTCGTAGGCGCGGTCCGATCCGGCGATAGCCCCGGTATGCGAGGAGGCTGCCTTGGCTCCTGCTGCGGAGGTGCCGGACTTGATCATTAGCACCGGCTTTTTGCGGCTGATCTCGCGTGCCTGTCGCAGGAAGATCTCGCCCTGGCTCACGTTTTCGATATAGCCCAGGACAACATCTGTTTTCGGATCGGATTCCAGATGCCGCAGCATGTGCGCTTCGTTTATCACCGCTTTGTTGCCCAGGCTAATGAAGCTGGAAAACCCCATGTTCTCCCCCATGGCCCAGTCCAGGATTGCCTGGCACAGAGCCCCCGACTGGGAGAAAAAGGCCACGTTTCCGGGTGCCGGGTTACCTGCGGCGAATGTGGCGTTCATGCCGGCCGCGGTGTTGATAAGTCCCAAACAATTGGGGCCTAGAAGGGCTATTCCGTTGTCCAGGGCTAGCTGGCCTATCTCCTGCTCCAGGCGGTATCCATCCCGATCCACCTCCTTAAAGCCGGCGCTGATTACAATCGCGGCTTTGATTCTGCGTTCGGCCAGCTCACGCATGGCGGAAAGCACATGATCCCTGGGAATGGTCAGAATGGCCAAGTCCAGCCCCAGAGGAAGGCTGGCCAGGTCTCGGGTTACAGTGTAACCCAGTATCTCCTCCTCCCTGGGATTCACGGGGTAGATGCCTCCGGCAAAGCCGGAATCGATCAGGTTGGCCAGAACGGTGTAGCCGATCTTGCCCTTCCGGGCCGAGGCCCCGACCAGGGCGATATCACGGGGATGGAACAGGGGGGAAAGGCTCATCTCTTCGGACATCCTTTATCATCCTCGGTCGGTTTGGGGCATCCTTGCAGGATGCTTGGCTTGAGGGATAGCGATAAGACAAGATCAAAGGAGAAAAAAGGGGGCCGCTTTCGGCCCCCTTTATACAACATCTCAGCTTCCGGATGGAAACGCTCTAGCGTGGATGGTGAGCAATCTAGCCGGAACGATCGTCGTCACAGGCATCTCCAGAATCGGCACGAGCGTGTTCCGCCACATCCTTCACCTCGCAGTGCTCGCTTTCTGCTTCCTGTGAACCGGATGCGTCCGCCACTGAAGGCTCCAGGTCCAAGGGCTCCTCTTCCGCCATGCGTCGCAGCACCTCATAGCGCTGCCAGACCTCCCGCTCCAGTTGGGCCCTCAGCTGTTTGGAAACTTCTGGAGAACTCCTTTCCAGCTGCTGGTAGCGATTCTCTCCGGAGAGAAACTCCTGTAGAGTGCCGTCCGGAGCCTTGGAGTCCAGAGTCAGGGGGTTCTTGCCCTCCCAAGCCAACTGGGGGTTGTAGCGGTACAGGGGCCAGTATCCGCACTGGACTGCGAGCTTGCTCTCCTCCTGGCTCTTGCCCATTCCCTTGCGGATTCCCTGATTGATGCAGGGAGAGTAGGCCATGATTATGGAAGGCCCGGGATACTGCTCCGCCTCCAGGAAGGCCTTGAGAAGCTGGTTCTTGTTCGCGCCCATGGATACGGAGGCCACGTATACGTAGCCGTAGGTCATGAGCATGCGTCCCAGATCCTTCTTGCTGGTGGTCTTGCCCGAGGCGGCGAACTTGGCTATAGATCCCAGGGGAGTGGCTTTGGAGGCCTGACCACCGGTGTTGGAGTAGACCTCGGTGTCCATGACCAGGATGTTGATGTCCTCCCCGGAGGCCATTACGTGGTCCAAGCCGCCATACCCGATGTCATAGGCCCATCCGTCTCCACCGAAGGCCCAGACGGATTTCTTGACCAGCATGTCCTCCAGCTTCCAGATCTCTTCCAGAATGGGATCTGGCTCGGACTGCAGCAGCGCATTGCGCACATTTTCCGCATGCACCTTGGAGGCCTCGCCGTCGTCCTTGTTTTCCAGCCAGCCCTGCATGGCCTCCTTCAGCTCCTCGGATACGTCGCGCTGCATTGCCTGCCGCATCAGGTCGGCCAGCTTCTGCCGACGCTGCTTCACAGCCAGGAGCATGCCGTAGGAGAATTCCGCAGCATCCTCGAACAGGGAGTTGCCCCAGGTTGGGCCTTTACCCTCCTGATTGGTGCAATAGGGAATGGCCGGAGCGGTACCGCCCCAGATGGAGCTGCATCCCGTGGCGTTGCCGATGTACATGCGATCCCCGAAGAGCTGGGTCAAAAGCTTGACGTAGGGGGTTTCCCCGCAACCGGCGCAGGCCCCGGAATACTCCAGGAGCGGCTGCTGCAGCTGACTGCCCTTGACCGTGGTTTTGGGGAGCAGGTCCTGTTTGGGGGGCACCAGGTCTGCGAATTCCTGGTGCACGGTCTCCGTCTCCGTCTGGGTATCCAGCGGCTTCATTACCAGGGCCTTCTCCTTGGCCGGGCAGATGTCCTCGCAGTTGCCGCATCCCTGGCAATCCAGCGGGCTTACCTGGATCCGGTAATAGTAGCCCTCCAGTCCCTTGCCCTTGGCCTCAACGGTCTGGAAGCTCTGTGGAGCGGCAGCCAGCTCCTGCTCGTTGAGAAGAACCGGCCGGATGGAGGCGTGCGGACAGACAAATGAGCACTGATTGCACTGGATGCAGTTTTCCGGGACCCATTCCGGGACGTTTATGGCCACGCCCCGCTTTTCGTATTTGGTGGTCCCCACGGGAAAGATCCCGTCCGGCTCGAACACGCTCACCGGAAGCTCGTCCCCCTTGAGCTTGGCCATGGGCCGCAGCACGCTCTTCACGAACCAAGGCTCCTCGGCCTGGGCCGTCTCGGAGCTGACGTATCCGCTTTCCGCCCAGGAAGCGGGATAGTCGATCTCCTGCAGGTTCTCCACTGTCTTGTCCACGGCCTGGATATTCATGTTAACCACGTCCTCGCCCTTCTTGCCGTAGGTCTTGCGGATGGAATCCTTGAGCAGATCCATGGCTTGCTCGAAGGGCAGGACATTGGCCAGACGGAAGAAGCAGGTCTGCATGATCATGTTTATGCGTCCGCCCAGGCCTGCATCCGAAGCGATCTTCACCGCATCGATGGTGTAGAATCGGATGTTCTTCTGGGCGATGGTGCGCTTGACCGAGGCGGGCAGGTGTTCCTCCATCTCTTCCACGCTGCTCCAGGGGGAGTTCAGCACGAAGGTGCCTCCCTCCTTGATGCCCTCCAATACGTCGTATTGCTGCACATAGGCCGGCTGGTGGCAGGCCACGTAGTCTGCGGAGCTTATGAGGTAAGTGGATTTGATGGGGTGCTTTCCGAAGCGCAGATGGGAAACTGTATACCCTCCTGACTTTTTGGCGTCATAGGAGAAGTAGCCCTGGGCGTAGAGATCGGTGTTGTCCCCGATAATCATTATGGCGTTCTTGTTTGCCCCCACCGTGCCGTCCGAGCCCAGGCCCCAGAACTTGCACTGCACGGTGCCTTCCGGAGTGGTGTCCTCCAGATCCTCGGCAGGCTCCAGAGAGGTCCTGGTCACGTCGTCCTTGATTCCCACGGTGAAATGGTTCCTGGGGCCGGCCTTGCTCATGTTGTCGAACACGGCCTTGGCCATGGCCGGGGAGAATTCCTTGGAGCCCAGGCCGTAGCGGCCGGCCAGGATTTCCGGAGCAGCTGGCCTGTCCTTGAAAACGGTGCAAACGTCCTGATAGAGAGGGGCTCCCAGAGCTCCGGGCTCCTTGGTGCGATCCAGCACGGTGATCTTTTCCGCGGTTGCGGGCAGGGCGGCCAGGAAGGCCCTGGCTACAAAGGGGCGGTAGAGCCGAACCTTTATCAGGCCCACTCGTTCTCCCTTGTCCCTGAGCGTCTGCACTACCTCTTCGATGGCCTCGCACCCGGAGCCCATGGCCACTATGATCCGTTCCGCCTCCGGATGCCCCACATAGTCGAAGAGGTTGTATCTGCGACCGGTAATCCGGGCTACCTTTTCCATGCTGTCTTCCACCGTAGCGGGCAGCTCCTCATAGAACACGTTGCAGGCCTCGCGGTTCTGGAAGAATATGTCCGGATTCTGGTTTGTGCCCCGCACATGGGGTCGTTCCGGGTTCATGGCCCGGGAGCGGAAGGTCTCGATGGCCTCGAAATCCACAACCTCCCGGATCTGTTCGTAGTCTATGGTTTCTACCTTCTGGACCTCGTGGGAAGTGCGAAAGCCGTCGAAGAAGTGGATAAAGGGCAGGCTGGAATCTATGGCGCTCAGATGGGCCACCAGGGCCAGGTCCATGACTTCCTGTACCGAGTTGGAGGCCAGCATGCCGAAGCCAGTCTGGCGCACGGCCATTACGTCGGAGTGATCTCCGAAGATGGACAGGGCGTGCGAAGCCACAGCTCGGGCGCTGACGTGGAAGACACCGGGCAAAAGCTCACCCGCGATCTTGTACATGTTGGGTATCATGAGCAAAAGGCCCTGGGAGGCGGTGTAGGTGCTGGTCAGGGCCCCGGCGGCAAGGGAGCCGTGCACCGCAGCGGCTGCTCCGGCTTCGGACTGCAGCTCCCTCACGCTAACCTGTTGCCCGAAGATGTTTTCCGCTCCCTTGGCGGCCCATTCGTCCACTTCCTCTCCCATGGGAGAAGAGGGAGTGATGGGATAGATCGCGGCATTGTCGCTCAAGGCATAGGCGATATACGCGGCTGCCGTGTTTCCTTCCATGGTTTGGGTTTTCTTAGCCATTTACCTGCTCCTGTGGTCTGGAGTTAAACTTTATCCTCGGGTCGCAATACGGGGACACCGGGAAGGGAACCGGCCCCTTAAAGCAAGCCGTCCTGTAATTACAATAACAAAGCACCATAATAGGTAACAGGGAAAAGGTCAATATTGATGCTCGACATATGGGAGGGCAGCTATTTATGTTCCGGAGCGGACAATGCCTCGGACATGTGCAGCACACGGAATCTTTCCCCTTTGTGTCTGGCGGAGCCTCGTATCTGCAGGATGCATCCGGGGCAGTCGGTGACGATTTCCTCTATTTCCCTGTCGCGCCACAATTCCATCTTTTTGTTGATGATTTCCCGGGATACCTCGGGGAATTTGACGGAGTAAGACCCTCCCAGTCCGCAGCAGGTTTCCTCCTCCTGGTGGGAGATATACTCGCGCCCGGAGTGCTGGAGCAGATCCCGCGGGGACTTACGCACCTGCATCCCGCGACAGAGGTGACAGGGAGCGTGATAGGCGGTTTTGCTGGATCCAACGGTTCCCGGCATGTATCCCAGGATGTGGTGCAAGAAGGAGCTGAAATCCACCACCCGGGAGGAAAATTGCGCTGCCTGTACATAGGAGGTGGAAGATTCCAGCAGCTGAGGGTATTTTTGCAGATGCGAACCGCAGGAGGCGCACAGGGTGAGTATGTAGTCATATTCAGCCGCGTCTATAGCCACTAGGTTGTTGTAGGCCACCTCTGCGGCAGCCCGAGAGTGGCCCAGCATGGCAAGGGGCAGGCCGCAGCAGCCCTGCTCCTTGGGGAAATCCACAGCTACGTTTTCCCGCTGCAGAATGTCCAGGGCGGCCTCCAGCTGTTCCGGATAGACGAAATCCTGCAGGCATCCGGAAAACAGGGCGATTCGATAACTGGGGGAGGTAATGCCCTTGTTCTGTTCTTCTGGGGAAAAGCGCTTCCTGAATGGCCTGGAGGCCAGGGCGGGCAGTGACTTGTCCCCGGATTGGCCCAGCAGGGCCAGCGGCAGGTGCCGCAGATATCCATTTTTGGTTGCGGGGATCTGGGCGAAACTGGCTGCTTTTAGACAGGAGTGAAACAAGCGCCTGCGGGTCAGCAGCGCGGCTGCCGCGTTGTTCACGCGGGGTAGCCCCTCCTGCTCTCCCAGGGCGGAGCGCACCCTTCCGATGAGCTCCGGCAGGTCTATGCCCGCAACGCAAACCTCTTTGCAGGCCTGGCAATTCAGGCAGTTCTGCACCAGGTTCCGGTCCTTGTCCCTTCCGTGCAGGAAATAGGTGAGGATAAGACCTATGGCGCCTATGTATACATATCCGTATTGATGTCCTCCCACCAATCTGTATATGGGACAGACGTTGGCGCAGGCTCCGCAGCGCACGCAGCGCAGGACCTGGGAGAAGACGGGATCCTCCGCCAGAGCGCTGCGGCCGTTGTCCAGAAAGATCACATGGGTGGTCTTGTAGCCGTCCTGGTTGACCCCGCATTCGTTGGCTCCGGTTATCCAGGAGACGTAGGAGGTTATGGCTTGGCCGGTGGCGTTGCGGGTGAGTCCCTGCATGATGGTCAGGGCCTCTTCCATTCCGGGTATCAGCTTGTCCAGCCCGGCCAGGGCAACATGTACTCGGGGCAGACTGGTAACCAGGCGGGCGTTGCCCTCGTTGCTCACAATTCCCAGAGTGCCTGTATCCGCCAAGGCGAAATTCGCACCGGAGACCCCCATCTCCGCCTGGGCGAAGCGCTGACGCAGCTCGCGCCGGGCCACCTTGACCAGATCCCCGATGTCCGTTCCCTGCTGCTGTCCGGTAACCTGAGTAAAGAGCCGGCTCACCTCATCCCGGGAAAGATGTATTGCCGGCAGGACCATGTGGCTGGGGCCCTCCCCGCGCAGCTGAATGATCCACTCCCCCAGATCAGTCTCCGTCACTTCCAGGCCCTTGCTCTCCAAATGCTCGTTGAGATGGATCTCCTCCGCGGTCATGGACTTGGACTTGATTATCCTTTTACATTCGTTGTCCCTGGCGATTTGCTCGATTATGTCTCTGGCTTCGCTGGCGGTTTGGGCCAGATGCACTTTTACCCCCTTGGCCCGGGCAGCATCGCGAAATCTCTGCAAGAGCTCCGTTTGATCGTGTCCAGCTCGGTCCTTGATGCTGCCGATGTTACGCACCAGTGCATCCAGATCGATGTCGGCGAAGTTCTTCTCCCGTCCAGCTCTATATGCGGTGGCGAAATTTTCCAGGGCCTTGCGCTGGAAAGGCTCCTGCATGGCCTGCTCTAGCTTGCGGCGATAGTCCTTGAGGCTCTGTGACATATGGCTTCCTTTTCCCGAGGGCTTGTTCAAAACAGTTATCTGTCCTGGAGCAAAACTGCGTGCACTTCCAGGGGACCGTGCACTCCCAGGGTGAGAACCCTCTCGATGTCCGCGGTGCGACTGGGACCGGTGATGAAGGCTGTGGAATCTATGCCCCGGGCCATGCGCTGCTGCAGAGCTTCGGCCAGCTCCCTGCTTTGTTCCACAATGTTTGAGGCGGGAATCAGCAGGGCGTGCACCTCGCTTATCATTCCGGCCAGCCGGGTGTCCTCTCCGGGGCAGTTCTGCACCAGGGTGCCGGTGGCGGCTATGGCCGACTCGGCCCAGGTCAGGCCAACATCGATGCCTCCCAGCCTGGCCCGCAATCCCCCGGATAAAAGGGCAATATTGTGTTCTGTGCACATGGGGCGAAGGATATCCAGCTCCTCTTCCTTGAGATCCGGGGCTGCCAGAACCTTCTCCGGCTCCTTCAGGGAGCAGAGATCAGCCGCTGCTCCGGAGAGGGGGAGGTCGCATCCGGAGGCCAGGCTCTGGCAGGCCTCCTTTTTCCGGCACAGATGCAGGACATACTGCAGGGCCTCCCTTGTGTCCGAGGCCTCGGTTACCGAAGTGGAAGTCGCCTCCGCCTTTTCCCGGAACCGCTCCCATAGATCTTGCCGGCTCATGACTGCTCCTTTGAGGTTTTCTCCGGAAGAGTTTCCGCATAGATCTGCAGGACGTGAGCCACGCGAACCTTTGCCTCAGAGCGCGACATCTGGTCCACGAGCTGGATCATGCAGGCCGGGCAAGCGGTGGCCACGGTGTCCGCTCCGGTGGCAAGAATATCTTCCGCCTTCCTTTGGCCCACACTGCGGGAAAGCTCGTAGTGCTGCAGGTTGAAGCTGCCGCCCATGCCGCAGCATCGATCCGGGGTGGACATCTCCTGCAGCGTGTACTCCGGATTGGCCCGGAGAAGTTTCCGGGGAGCCTGGCTTACGCCCAGTGTTTTTTCCAGATGGCAAGGGTCGTGGTAGGTGATTGTCCCCCGGCTTTCTCCAGTAGGGGCTTGTTCCGGGATCTCTTTCAGCTCCTCTGCCAGGAACTGGGTTATGTCCCTGGTCTTTTCCGCCAGTTCCATTATGCGGTGCTTCTGACCCTCGGGCAGATCCTGGGCCATCAGTGGCCAGATGGTGTGGAT
>CAYSPQ010000042.1:0-9507 GCA_964432965.1 uncultured Desulfohalobiaceae bacterium | reverse complement strand
TGCCTGGTTAGTACCGGAGCTGGAGAAAAGGCTTTTGGTGCCGGGGCGGACATCTCCAAGTTCCCTGAGCTGGGGCCTCTGCAGGCCAGATATTTTGCCCGGCAGGGCCAGCAGGTGTTCAACGCAATTGAGGCCTTGCCCATTCCCGTGATCGCCTCCGTTAACGGATTCGCCCTGGGCGGGGGATGCGAGCTGGCCATGAGCTGCGATTTCATCTACGCTTCGGAAAAGGCCAAGTTCGGACAGCCGGAGATCAACCTGGGTATAATCCCCGGATTTGGAGGAACGCAGAGGCTGGCCCGTCTGATCGGAAGAGCAAAGGCCAAGGAACTCTGCATGACCGGGGAGCAGATCGGCGCCCAGGAGGCCAAGGAGTTGGGGCTGGTGGCCAGGGTGCTCTCCCCGGATACCCTGTGGGATACAACCTGGGAGACGGCATCCTCCTTGGCCCAAAAAGGTTGCGTGGCTCTGCGGGGTGTCAAGCAGGCCATTGACAACGGGCAGAATTGCGATATCTACAGCGGGTGCAACCTGGAGGCGGAGTACTTTTCCACCTGCTTTGCCAGTCAGGATGCGGAAGAAGGCGCAAGAGCATTTCTGGAAAAGCGCAAGCCGCAGTTTTCTGGATCCTTTTTCCGCTAACAGGTCGAGCAGTAGAAGGAAAATGCGGGTCCGGCCGGCTCCGGGCCCGCCGCCCCCTCGGCAAGCAGAATCCCCTTGTTTGCCGCACACAGCGGTTTCGCACCATTTTTCTCCTCTGGGCTCCGGGTGCGGACCCAATCACAGGATTGCCTGTTCGCACTGCAGTTTTGTTGACACGAACAAATATCATTGTGTAGTAATTTAGTGGTGTAATCACTCTGGCCATCAGGTGCGGCAGGTGGGGGAAGATACCAATCATGTTCCCAATCTGATGCAGCAGGGATGAATCTAGGCCTACAAACATGCAGGCTCGAAACTCCATATTTCAGTCTGAGGCAGAGATAAACTTTTTGTCTCAATAGTCGACAAGAAATATAAGGCCTGCAACCTCATACGTTCAGCGTGTTGCGTGTTCTTGATTGTGTAGTTCCTGGTTCTTGCGGCGCTGGGTCCAGGAAGGCCGGTCCGGGAAAACTTGCCGCAAGCAAAAGCTGTTTTCCGGCTGGAGATCCGAGTTCCGAGCACCATTATGCTGTAGAATGAAAGGGAGCTTCCCTGCTGGAGCGATTTTCGGATACAATTCCTCCAGCCCCTTGTTGTGGCGGTTGGCTTGCGGTGGCCGCGGGAGAAACAGACATAAAGCGCCAAAGAGGTGATCTGAATTGAGCAAGGTGACCATAGTCTGGTTCACGGAAAAGGGCGAGCCTTCGCGTATGTTGACCCTGCGCAGGAGCTGGGTGACCCTTTTGGGGAGCGTAGGCCTGTTTTTTCTTTTGCTGGCGCTGGTTTTCATGTTTCTTTCCTGGTTTCAGTACAGCAAGATAGCGGATTACCAGAAGGAAAACGAGGAGCTACGGCAAATCGCAGCAGAGCAGGAGGAACGCATAAGCTCCCTGCAGGAGGAAGTCGCCGCGCAAGAGCAATCCGTGGAAACGCTTCGCTCCAAATTGGAGCATTCCCGTAATGAGCTGGAAGAGATACGGGACATGGAATTGAAGTTGCGCCAGTTTCTGGGGATTGAAGAGGAAAAGGGAGGGTTCGAGGACCATTCCCACAAGGGAGGCTTCGAGAACAGTTTTTATGCGGGAATTACCAGCCTGCCGGGGACTATATCCGGCTTCCCCGCCCCGGAGGCAAAGGAGAGCAGCCCCCCTGCCCATTTGATCCCTGTGCTGCCTCAAGAGACAGAAGAGTCCCCTAGCGGCCAAAGTGAAGCTTCACGGCAAGACTATCCGGAAGTGCTTTCCTACTCTCTGTCCCTAAAGGAAAGCCTGCGGGAAGTTGTGGACGCCCTGGAGGACAGGGACGAGAGACTGAAACGCACCCCCTCCATACTCCCGGTCAAGGGCGAGGAAGTGTGGGTTTCCTCTGAGTTCGGCTACAGAACGAATCCGTTCACGGAGCGGAGGGAGTTTCATTCCGGCATCGATATAGCTGGAGGCCACAAGACCCCCATAATCGCGCCGGCGGACGGAGAGGTAATGCATATATTCGAAAACCGCATCATGGGTAATGTAATCCAGATAAGACACCGCCAGGATCTGCGCACAACCTACGGTCACCTGCATTCGGTGGCTGTGCAACGGGGCGAGAGGGTGGAGAGGGGAGATATTATAGGATACATGGGCAATAGCGGAAGAAGCACGGGCACGCACTTGCATTACGAAGTCGTCAAGCAGGGAGAGGCAATCGATCCCTGGAACTATATCCTGGATCGCAAGGACGGAACACTAGCCTTAAGGTAGCGGATAATGAAGCTAAGAAAGAATCGGCAGGAGAACAAGGTAGAACAGGGCGCTCCCACCTTGATCGGAACGAACAGCTCCTTCGAGGGCAACTTCAAGGGCAGGGAGAACGTCTGTGTGGAAGGCGAGTACAAAGGGTGCATCGAGGCAGAGGAAAGTGTGTTCGTTAACAAGGGCGGCAGGGTGTATGCGGACATCTTTGCCCGATACGTGGTTGTGCACGGAGTGGTGCAAGGCAATATAACCGCAGGCGAGGCCATCCACATAGGACCCACCGGACATGTGGACGGGGATGTGGCTTCTCCTTCCCTGACAGTAGTCACTGGTGGGGCCTTGAACGGTCAGTGCAGGATGATGGAGAAGGGAGCGGAGTTGCCGGGAGACTCCTCTTCCAGATCAGCCCTCAGGGAGGCGCAGAATTCCTTGCAGCTTTCCCGGGAGTCGCAAGGGTTGGAGTCTCAGGAGCAGACAGAGCCAGAGCAGCCCGAGTCCGACAGAAGATACGAGTGAGCTGTAACCGGCTTGTCCCATGCATGGTCCAAGTCCGGCCGCAATAAAGCAGAAAAGCAGGCGCGAAAACAGTCGGATGACTCGTTGAGCCAGGCTTCAACCAGGTCAAGGAAGGACAAAACCGGCCAGGGCTCAGGGAGCAGCCGGCTTCCGCTTTAGTAAATCCCCCCTCGTTTCCTTCCCATGCTTGGGCATACCCAAGGGCCTGGAAACTCGAAATCCCAGTCCCCAGTAGTTATGACTGCCCCCCCTCCAACCACCACACCCATTTATGTTAAGCCAGGGAGTTGTTTCCCGCCTTTAGTTATGCGAACATAGACCTTCACGCTTGAAGTGGAATCTGTCAGAGGGCGGACGGCTTGATCTTCCGCTCTAGCCTGAGAGCCGAGCTGAGCGGCATCGAATCTCTTTCCTCGGAGGTACTTATGTTTCGCTTAACAGGGCTTTTCTGTCTTCTCTCCATGTGCCTTTTGCTTGCCGTGTCCCCAGTGCAGGCGGAAGAGCGCGACACCCTGGTCGTGGGCTCCAAGATCGATACCGAGGGCGCCCTTCTGGGCCAGATGATGGTTCAGCTCTTTCGGGCCCAGGGAATCCAGGTGGAGGACAAGACAGAGTTCGGGACCACGCCTGTATTGAGGAAGGCGCTCATTTCCGGAGAGATAGATGTTTATCCCGAATACACCGGCAACGGAGCTTTTTTCTTTGATTCCGCGGAACCGGGGGTCTGGAAGCAGGCGGAAGAGGCCTACGCTACGGTGAAAAGGCTGGACAGGGAAAGAAACGGACTTGTTTGGCTACAGCCCGCGCCAGCGAACAATACTTGGGCTATAGCCGTGGGAAGGGATTTGGCCAGGGAGCATGACCTGCAGACCCTGGAGGATTTCGCCGCTTTCGCCAACCGGGGAGGTCGCATCAAGCTGGCCTGCTGTGAGGAGTTCGTGAACCGCGAGGACGCACTGCCAGCGTTCCAGGAGGCCTACGGTTTTTCTCTGAGCGAGGAGCAGCTTTTGGTGTTTTCCGGCTGCAACACATCCCAGACGATTCAGGCAGCTGCCCGCGGAACCAGCAATGTGAATTTCGCCATGGCCTTCGGGACCGACGGATCGCTGGATGCCCTGAATCTCCAGGTCCTGCAGGACACAAAGAATGTACAGCCGGTTTACCAGCCCAGCCCCTTGCTGCGAGAGGAAATCCATCAGGAGTATCCGGAGCTCGAGTCCATCCTGGGCCCTGTTTTTGACTCCCTGGATATGGAGACCCTGCAGAGGCTCAACTCCCGTATAGCCGTGGAAGGTCGGCCTGCTGAGCAAGTGGCCGAGGAATATCTGCGCAAGAATGGCTTTCTGTAGGGGAAATTTCCGCTGACCCTCGTTGCTGATCATGCTGCCGCGCCTTCGCTCTAAAGTGCTTCTTGCCGGGAGCTTGCTGGGTCTTGCCGGCTCTCTCCTCTTCGATTTCCTCCTTCTTCGTCCCAACCGCCTGGCAGAAGGGGAAGGGCTGTCCCTGTTCCAGGCACTGCAGTGGCATTACTGGCTGCCGCTGCTGCTTTTTTGGGCCTATTTCCTGTTTCGCTCCTTCACCGGAAGCGAACGTCTGGGAAACGCCGAGCTTCTCCCCGCAGTGCTGGCCCCGGCAGCTTTGCTCTTTCTGCTCGGCGAGGCCTCCACCGGGCTGCTGTCCCAGGCCCCGCCCATGGCCAGGGCATCCGTGGGCTCCGGCTTCTGGATATCCTGCCTCGCCCTTTTTCTTCTGCTTCTAGCCCTGTACAGCAAGGTCCAGCCCGGGTGGCCCAAGCCGTGGCTGTTCGGCGCAGGCGCGGCTATTGGCCTTTGGATCCTGCTTTCCGGCCGCCTGAACGACCTCTCCGTGATTGTGGAGCTCCTGCAGCGTCAGGGCAGATTCTGGGCAGAATTGTCCAATCATGCATGGATTACGGGAGTCTCAGTGTCCATAAGCACTTGTGCCGGCATTCCACTGGGCCTGGCCGTGGTTAGGCAGGCCTGGCTGCGGGAGAAGGCCTTCTTTGTTCTGAATATAGTGCAAACCATTCCCGGACTGGCCCTTTTCGGGCTCCTCATAGCTCCCCTCACTCTCCTGGTGGAAACAGTCCCCCTCCTGGGAGAGCTGGGCATTCAGGGCATCGGGTGGACTCCGGCAGTAATCGCCCTTACTCTGTATGCCATGCTTCCCATCGTACGCAACACCTACGCCGGGTTCTCCGGAGTGGAGCCAGAGCTAAGGGAAGCGGGACGCGGAATGGGCATGAACCGGGTGCAGCTCCTGTTCCTAGTGGAGCTCCCCCGGGCCCTTCCCGTGCTGCTCGGAGGGTTGCGCATAGCCATTGTGCAGAATGTGGGCAACACGGCATTGGCAGCCCTTATCGGGGCGGGCGGTTTGGGTGTTTTCATATTTCAGGGCCTGGGCCAGGCCGCTCTGGACCTGATCCTTCTGGGCGCTTTGCCCACTATTGCCTTGGCCGCGGGAATAGATGCCGTCTTCCAGGCCCTTATTCGCTTTACCACACCCAGGGGGCTACGATGATCGAATTGGAGCGGGTAAGCAAGTTTTTTGCAGGCCAGCCTGCAGTGATCGATTTCAGTCTTGGCCTGGAAAAGGGAGAGTTCTGTTGTCTTATAGGACCCTCCGGGTGCGGCAAGACTACAACCCTGAAGATGATAAACCGCATGGTGGAGGCCAGCAGCGGGGTGATCCGGGTGGGAGGCCGCAGGATCACTGAGTTCAGGCCCCATGAACTAAGAAGGTCCATGGGCTATGTCATTCAGAGCATCGGTCTTTTCCCCCATATGAACGTCCTGCAGAACATCTGCGTGGTTCCCCGGCTTCTCAAGTGGGATCAGAAGCGGGCTCAAGCAAGGGCCAAGGAGCTCTTGGAGCTGTTTCAGATGTCTCCGGAAGAGTTCAGGCACAAGTATCCGCATGAGCTGTCCGGGGGTCAGGCCCAGCGCATCGGGGTCGCCCGAGCTCTTGCCGTGGATCCGGATATACTGCTCATGGACGAGCCTTTCGGGGCCCTGGATCCCATCAGCAGAGCCAATCTCCAGAAGCAGCTCGCCAGGATCCAAAAGGAGCTGGGCAAGACCGTGGTCTTTGTCACCCACGATGTGGACGAGGCAGTGAGCCTGGCGTCCAGGGTCGTGCTCATGCAGGAAGGCCGCATAGTCCAAGTGGATTCCCCGGAGCGGATGCTCTATCTTCCCGGTTCGGGATTCGTGGAGCGCTTCCTGGGAACGGAGCGCTCCCTGAAACGCTTGTCCAGGCTCAAGGTAAGGGAGGCCTTGAGCGGGCAGTCTGGAGATGATGCCGAAGGGTCTGCAGGTTCAAATATGGATGCCGGGGAAGCCAGGAATCCTTCCGTTTCAGTGCGCCTGCTCCAGCAGCGGGAGGCTGGAAGCGGACAGGCGGGCTCGGAAAGCGATGCAGTCTTGGACGCGGATTCCGATCTGCGCCACGCCCTGGCTGTTTTCCTGCAGCAGGGAAGGAGCAGATTGCCGGTGCGGGAGGAAAATGGCCGCATTATCGGAGAAGTCAGCCTTGTCCAATTGCTCGGGGTGTGAGGTGTGATTATGCCTCTTACTTCCTCGTTTCCGGCTAAGAAGCTGCTTTTCCTGCTGGGGCTGTTCCTGTTGCTCATGCTCAGCACCCAGGTGTGGGAGGCCATGCTCCGGCCTGCTTTTCCCGAGCTCTCCCAGGTGGTTTACGATCGAACCCCCCTGTGGACGCTTGTGCTGCAGCACGCCTATATGGTGGGAATCTCCAGCGCTCTGGCCGTGCTTTGCGGCACGGGGCTGGGTATTTACGTGACCAGGAGCCGGGGCAGGGAGTTTCTGCCCGTGGTCAACAGCCTGGCGTCCATGGGTCAGACTTTCCCCCCGGTTGCGGTGCTGGCCCTGGCTGTCCCGGCAGTGGGCTACGGGTATCAGCCCACCATAATCGCCCTCTTTCTCTACAGCCTGCTTCCCGTGGTTCGCAATACAATTTCCGGCCTGGAGTCGGTAAGCCCGGAAATTCACGAATCCGCCAAGGGCATGGGGTTTACCCCTTTGCAGACATTGCTGCGGGTGGAGATACCTATGTCTCTTCGGATTATTCTGGCCGGGATTCGCACTTCCGTGGTGATCAATATAGGGACCGCCACCATCGGGGCGACCATAGGAGCCGGAGGGCTGGGGGCCCCGATAATCGCGGGGCTGAACAGCGACAACACCGCCTTTATTCTGCAAGGCGCAGTCCTGGCCGGCTTGTTCGCTATTCTGGCGGATGCGGTAATGGACGGCCTGGAGAAAAGCAGCTCCCCGGAAAGGGCTTCGGAAGGCTAGAGATTGCTATATCAGGGCGTTGAAAATCTTCCAATTATGGGGCTCTTTTGATTTTGGGCCGCCTGATTGATGAGCTCGGGAGCTTGCCGCGATCAATGGGCGCTCAGTTTTCACGAGCAGTCATGATCCTGAGCTCAAGGAAATCAGGGTCCGGAAATACTTATACTTGGCCTGCATGCTTTATCCGTTTGCTTTTTTGAGAGCCTGCTGCAGTGAGATATGTTCAGACCGTGAAGCAATCCTTGAGTTGACAAGCCACTGATGAGAAAAAGAGGCGATCCACATTGGACAAGTCTCTAGCCCCTGTTGCTGCTCACTTCTAGGCAAAGGGCATCTTTTTTACGTGTCAGCATTTTTTGCTTTGCCTCAACTGCCGGAATGCGTGGACTCCCCGGACCCTCCCCCCACCAGTGGAGTGGCCCTTCTAGTCCCGATAACCGGTATTGCCGGCATGAGGTACTGGCTTGCAATTCCCAAGGCAACCAGTCCCAGCCCCGTGATCTGGATCACCGCAGAGGGGTAGAGCAGACAGAAGCCTGCGCCAACGAAGAGGAGCCGTTCAATTATGGTGGCCGGCTTGAACCAGTACCCCAAAAGGCCGGAGATGATGGAGAATATAGCCAGAATGGCCAGAACAAGGGTTGCCACGATTGCCCAGGGGTCGCCCTCCATCAGGAAGTTGGGCTCAAAAACAAAGAAGAAGGGAACGATATAGGCCCCTACACCCAGACGCATGGCTATCCCGGCCATGCTAGCCCAATTTCCGCCGGCAATAGCAGTTGCGGTGAATATAGCGATGCAGACCGGTGGGGTAAGACCAGAGATGACCGCATAATAGAAGATGAACAAGTGGCCGGCTAAATCCGGAACCCCAAGGGCTCCTATAGCCGGAGCCAATACAGCGGCGGCAATGACATATGCCGCTGTAGTGGTCATTCCCATGCCCAGGATGATGGCGCATAACATGGTAGCTATCAGGGCCAGGATGATATTCAATCCGGCCATGGAGATGATCACGCTGGAAATCTTAACCCCGAACCCGGTCATGGATATCAGGGTCACCGCCATCTGGATGCAGCTCATCATGACCATAAGCCAGCAAAGGGCGGTGGTTATTCCCCGGTAGTAAGCCCCGGCTATCACCTTGATCCGTTCCCATATGGCCTTTGGATGCAGCGAGCCGCCGGTGGAGAGAAACATGCCCATGGCCACAACCAGGGCCCATCCAGCGCAGAGTTGAGGGGGAAAGCGCATGACCAGGAGGTAGATCAAAAGGCCTATGGGAAGCACCAATATCAGGATCTGATAGGGATGGAAGACTTCCTTCACCGGAGGAATGAGCTCTGAAGGCAATTTACCCAGGCCCAGCCTCTTGGCCTCCATCCATATCCCGGACCAGACTCCGACAAAGTAGATGATTGCCGGAATAATGCCCGCTACTACTACATGCAGGTAGGGGATCATGAGGAACTCGGCCATGATGAAGGCCCCGGCCCCCATGATCGGAGGCATGAGCTGTCCACCACTGGAAGCCGCCGCCTCTATGGCACCGGCCAGATTGCTCCTGTATCCCAGGCGCTTCATGGTGGGAATGGTGAAGGCGCCGGTAGTTGCCACATTGGCCACCGCGGAGCCGGACAGGGTGCCGAAGCTGGCGCTGGTGAGCACGGCGATTTGTCCGGCACCTCCCGTGGTTCGTCCGCCCACGAACTTGGCCATGTCCATGAAGCCCTTCCCTACGCCCACGGAGAACAGGACGGGTCCCAGCACCACGAAAAGGGCGATGAGCCGGCTGGTAAGATCGGTTAACAATCCCCAGATTCCCTGGGTCATCATGTAGAGCTGATACAGGGTCTCCTGGACCCCGTATCCGGCATGTCCGAAGAATCCCGGGACATGATTGCCGAACAGGGCATAGAGCAAAAAGAACAGCACTACCAGGGGGATTTCCTTGCCCAGGGCGCGTCTGGTTCCCTCCAGGAGCATAACCACCAGAAACGCGCCCAAGGTCACCTGATAGGTCTCGTAGCGACCCACTGCCCAGGCGATTTGCTCCCAGGCGTAAATGATGTAGAAGCAGGGAGTGAGGGCCATTACCAGAAAGATGATATCCAGCCAGGCAGGCGAGCTCTTGGTGCCGAAGAAAAATTTCTGCCACAGGGAGTTGGCCTCCTCGGTCACGCGCTTTTGATTTATGGGATAATTGAGGAAGAGCAGGACGAAGGCACAGCACAGGGAAAATGCGCCTTGAAACATAAGGTGGTAAGGCTGGG
>CAYSPQ010000041.1:0-9528 GCA_964432965.1 uncultured Desulfohalobiaceae bacterium | reverse complement strand
AGCTCACGCCTTCCTGTATTGATTGCCCGCAAATTCGGGCGATAAATTTGTATGATACAAGTCCTGACTCTAGGGAAACGAGCATGCGCAACATACAGCACAGCGATTTTAGCCCCATAGATGAATGCCTTTTCGAATTGCCGGCAAGCGGAGAAATGCGTGTTCCCGCCCGCTTCTTCGGGACCCGTGAGCTATTGCTGGATCTGGAGGAGGAAGTGCTGCGCCAGGCAGCCAATGTAGCCTGTTTGCCGGGTATTGAGGAGGCCTCCATGGCCATGCCGGATACGCACTGGGGCTACGGTTTCCCCATCGGGGGAGTGGCCGCCTTCGATCCGGAGCGGGATGGGGTTATCTCCGTGGGCGGCATCGGCTACGACATAGCCTGCGGAGTGCGCACCATGCGCACAGGATTGCACTGGGAAACAGTGCGGCAGCGCCTGGAAGAGGCCCTGGACGCTCTGTACAAGGCAGTGCCCGCTGGAGTGGGCTCCGAGGGAAAGATCAAGCTCAGCGCTCCCAAATTGGACAAGGTGCTTCTGGAAGGTGCGGAGTGGGCTGTGAAGCACGGCTACGGCGAGGAAGAGGATCTACGTTTTATCGAGGACTACGGCAGAATGGAGCAGTCCGATCCGGACAAGGTCTCCCAGACGGCTAAAAAGCGCCAGAAGCAGCAGATGGGCACCCTGGGCTCCGGCAACCACTACCTGGAAATCCAGTACGTGGACACCGTTTACGATTCCGAGGCGGCCCGGGCTTTCGGCCTGTTCCAGGACGAGGTTGTGATTACCGTGCATTGCGGTTCCCGCGGCTTGGGTCATCAGATCGGCACGGACTATATCCAGACCCTGAGCCGGGTGGTATCCAAGTACAATATTTCCCTGCCCGGGCGCGAACTGGTCTGCGCCCCTATCCAATCTCAGGAAGGAAGGGATTTTTTCCAGGCCATGTGCTGCGGAATAAACTGCGCCCTGGCCAATCGCCAGATCCTGGGGCATCTGGCCAGGGAGGCCTTCAGCCGCGTCTATCCCGAAGCCAGGCTTAGCCTGATCTATGATGTCAGCCACAACACCTGCAAGGTGGAAGAGCACTTATGGCAGGGACAAAAACGCAGGCTCTACGTGCACCGCAAGGGTGCTACCCGGGCCTTCGGACCGGGTAGCAATGCTATCCCGGAAGAATACCGGGACGTGGGGCAGCCGGTAATTATCGGAGGCAGCATGGGCACCAGCTCCTTTATTCTGGTCGGAAACAGCGCGGAACAGAACCGAGCCTGGGGCTCGGCCTGTCACGGAGCGGGGCGCGCCTTGAGCCGCAGGAAGGCCCTAAAGAGCTGGAGCGCCAAGGAGGTGATAAACGATCTCTCCAGACAGGGGATTCTGGTCCGGGCCGCTAGCAAGAAAGGGGCTGCAGAGGAGGCGCCCAAGGCTTACAAGAACGTGAGCCAAGTGGTGGAATCCACCGAGCAAGCGGGTCTGGCCCGCAAGGTGGCCCGTCTCAGCCCCATGGCCTGCATCAAGGGATGAGAGATCCTGGAATGTAGTCAGCGAGTCAGTGAATCGGTTGCTCGGTCCTGAATTGAGCGCTTTTATCGCTCAATTCAATTGCCTGCTCAATCATATTGGAATTTGCCAATAGGCTGGAATGTTGGATCAACTTATTTTGTCTCCCGGCTTGCCCCCGGCTTCGGGCACCAGCAGGTTCAGGCCGCTTTGTCCCTGCACCGCCAGCACCATTCCCTGGGAGGTTACGCCCCGCAGCTTGCGCGGCTTTAAGTTGGCAGCCACTGCCACATACTTGCCTTCCAGATCACCCGGGGAGTAGTCCTGGGCCAGTCCGGCCACGATCTGACGGCTGGGACCCTTCCCGATATCCACCTGCAACACGAGCAGCTTGTCCGCATCCGGATGGGGGTGGGCGGAGTCGATGCGGCCCAGCCGCAGATCAAGCCTTTGAAATTCCTGGAAATCTATCTCCTGCCTGTCGGCAGCCGCGCCCGAGTTATTTTCCTTCTGTTTTTCCTTATGTGGAGCCTCTTCCTGTCTAGCCTCATCCTCCAGCCTGGGGAATAGATTGGACTTGCGGGCCACTTCCGTGCCCGCCTCCAGAAAGACCCAGTCCGAGCACTCCCTACGCAGATCCACCTGCAATTCCCCAATATCCAGCCCGAGTTGCCGGCACATGGCTTCCGAGGAGTCGGGCATTACCGGACGCAGGGCCAAAGCTATGCGGCGCAGAGAGGAGAGGGCAACCGCCATGACCGAGTTCAGCCTTTCCTGCTCGCCCTGCTTGTAGAGCATCCAGGGTGCGGTGGTATCTATGTACTTGTTTACCGCCCGGACGAATTCCATGAGGTACTCCAGGGCGGTGGCAGTGTGAAACTCCCCATAGGCCTGGATGTACTTTTGCAGATGGTCCTTGCCCAGGTCCATCAGCTCCCTGTCATCGGTCTGCACCTCTTGTGGCGGCTCCGGGACCTTTGCTTGAAAATACTTGGCGGTCATGGCCAGGCACCGATTGAACAAGTTGCCCAGGTCGTTGGCCAGGTCGGAATTGAAACGATTTATCAGCAGGTCTTCGGAAAAGTTCCCGTCGTTGCCGAAGTGCATCTCCCGGAAGAGGAAAAAGCGGAATCCGTCCAGGCCGTACTTGCTGCGCATTTGCAGGGGGCTGACCACGTTGCCCAGGCTCTTGGACATCTTGGACTCCTGCACCTTCCAGTAGCCGTGAACTCTGAGGCCGCGATAAAGGGGAACCCCTGCGGAGCGCAGCATGGTTGGCCAGAATATGGCGTGGGGCTTGAGTATGTCCTTGGCTACCAGATGGTGGGCGTTGGGCCAGAAAAGGGAGTAATGCTCCCCGTCCGGCCAGCCCAGGGCGGAAATATAGTTGATCAGGGCGTCGAACCATACATAGGTCACGTAGCCGCTGTCGAAGGGCAGCTCTATTCCCCATTGCAGCCGGGACTTGGGTCGCGAGATGCACAAGTCCTCCAGGGGATCGCGCAGCATGGCCAGGACTTCCCTGCGGTACCTCTCCGGCTGGATGAACTCAGGGTTGTTCTCGATATGCTCTATGAGCCACTCCTGGTAGCGGCTCATGCGAAAGAAATAGTTGGTTTCCTGAATATACTGCGGCGGCTTTTGATGATCCGGACATTTCCCGTCTTCCAGTTCCTTCTCCGTGAAGAACCTTTCGCAGCCGAAGCAGTAGTAGCCCCCGTACTCCCCGAAATAGATGTCTCCCTGATCGTATACCGTTTGCAGGAAGCGCTTCACGCAGGCTACGTGATCCGGATCGGTAGTCCGGATGAAGGCATCGTTTTCAATGCCCAGCTCTGACCAAAGCTCGCGGAATTTCCGGCTAACCCTGTCCGTGTATTCCTGCAGCTCCTCGCTCTGCTCCCGGGCGGATTCCACGATCTTGTCCCCGTGCTCGTCGGTGCCGGTCAAAAAGAAGCTCCGCTTTCCCAGCATCTTCTGGAATCGGTTAATGCTGTCCGCCAGAAGTGTGGTGTAGGCATGGCCAAGGTGCGGATCGGCATTGACATAGTATATGGGGGTGGTGATGTAGTAGGTCTCCACTTGCGGCTACCTCCCGGATTGCTTTTTGCCTTTGGCTGAAGCGCCCGCTTCTTTCCTGGAGCTGTTCTGGTTGGAGCCGTTGCCGCTGTTCTGGCTCTTGTTGCCCCGGGAAGCCGACTTGCGGTTCTTCTTGCGTTTAGAGGACTTGCGTTTGCCCTTGCGTCTTTGCTTCTTTTTTTCCTCGTTACCTTCCTGCTCTTGCCGTGTCTCCTCTGCCTGGTTGCAGCCCGGAGCTCCCTCGGCGCAACACCCCCCTGCCTGGGGCATTTCCTCCTCGAGCTCATCCTGCAGGGGCTGTTCCGAAACAAGGGGCAGATCCTCTGCGTCCTCTTCCTCCTGGGAGAAGAGATCCGCCCAGTCCAGCAGGTTGATCTCGCGCTCTTCCCCCTCGCCCACATCCACTACCAGGGTGTCGCGGAAGAAGTTGGCCCGCAGGACCTTTAACTCTCCCATGTTGGTCTGGTATTTCTTGCCGATTTTGGGGCAGCGGTTATAGAAATCCGCGTAGGCCTGCTTCTCGAAGTTGAGGCAGCAAAGCAGCCTGCCGCAGACACCGGAGATCTTGGAAGGGTTCAGAAAGAGTTGCTGCTCCTTGGCCATCCTGATGGTCACCGGAGCGAACTGGCGCAGGAATTGGTGGCAGCAGCAGATGCGGCCGCAGGTGCCGATTCCGCCCAGGATTTGGGCCTCGTGCCGCACTCCGATCTGGCGCAACTCGATTCGGGCACGGTAGGTATTGACCAGGTCCTTGACCAATTCTCGGAAATCCACCCGGGCAGGAGCGGTGAAGTAAAAGACCAGCTTGCTCTGGTCGAAGCGGATTTCCACGTCGACCAGCTTCATGTTCAGGCCCATTTCCTTGATGCGCTGCCGACAATAGGCGAAGGCCCCTTTCTTGAATTCCTCGTTTTCGCTGTGTTGCCGCAGGTCATCATCCGTGGCCCTGCGGTCCACCTCCAGCACTTCCTCCGGAGGCAGCTCAGCAGGCAGCGAGGCGTCCAGCAGGGCAACCTGGGCTATACCCTGGCCCTCTTCAGTGGTTACGATGACCCGGTCACCCTGGGCTAGCTCCTTATCCCGAGTGTAAAAGTAATAGATGTATCCTTGTTCGCGGAACTTGACCCCGATATACATGTGCATCCCGTTGGTATATAAAGCCTTCGCTCCGGGGGTTCCCATCCGCCCGCATTCGAGGGCCCGGGTTCCACCGGAAAAGGCGTTTGAGCAAATATTTGCGCATCCCGTACCCGATTGTTTTGTGGATAAGTAATTTTTGCCTGTTACCTGGTATAAGTTATCAGTTATCCGTAAAAGACGGTCCTGGGCTGTTGATACCTAGGCACTTGAAACTCCACATACTTTCAGCATTTTTGCATCCGTCGCCCGAGTGCAGTCCACTCTAGCGCCGAATGACCGATTCAATAATTCATCGGATATTCCGACTCACTGCATTTGCTGCAACAGCTCCTCCAGCCTTTGCAGGGCGCTATCCAGGCGGTGTGGATCACTGCCTCCGGCCTGGGCCAGCTCGTTGCGGCCGCCACCACTTCCACCCACCTCTCCGGCTACTTTCTGGACCAACTGAGGGGCGGTGAATCGATGATGCAGGTCTGGGCTGACATAGAGCAGAAGATGGGCCTTGCCCTTGCTTTCCGCAGCCAAGAGAATCACCCCGGACCCGAAGCGGGAACGTAGATCGTCCATGACGTTGCGCAGTCCCTTGATCCCGGAGCTATCGGAAAGCTCCAGCCTGGCTGTCAGGACCCTGGTCCCGGCCACTTCTCTGGCCTGGTCCATCAGGTCGCCGCCTCCGGAAAAGAGCTGCTTGGCCTGGAGCTGTTCCTTTTCCCGGCTCAAGCTCTTTATCTGCTCCTGCAGAGAGGCTATTTTGTGGGAGACCTCCTCCGGAGAGGTTTTCAGCTCATTCGCCGCCTGATCCAGAATATCCCTTTGCCTTCGAAACTGCTCCACTGCGTTCCAACCCGTAGCTGCTTCTACTCTTCGCACTCCGGAAGACACTCCTGTCTCGGACAGGATGTAGAAGCTCCCGGCCTGCCCGGTGCGCTCCAGGTGAGTCCCCCCGCACAGTTCCTTGGAAACTCCGGGCACTTCCACGATCCGCACCCTGTCCTCGTATTTCTCCTCGAAAAGGCCGATAACTCCTTCCCGCTCCGCCTGAGAGAAATCCTCCACCCTGGTGTCCAGGGGCAGATCCCGCAGTATGGCCTCGTTCACCTCGTCCTCCACCGCTTGTATCTCCTCCAGGGAGAGAGGGCTGATATGGGTGAAGTCGAAGCGAAGGCGATCCGGGGCAACCAGGGAACCTGCCTGTTTAACGTGATCTCCCACCACCTTGCGCAAGGCGGCGTGCAAGAGGTGGGTGCAGGTATGGTTGCGTGCCGTGTGCAGGCGATCACGGCTTACGGCCAGGTGCACTTCCTGGTCCTGCTTAAGCGATCCTTGGGTTACCTCCACCCGGTGCACGAGAAGGGCGGAAGTCGGGTGCAGAGCGTCCTGGACCTCGGCTCGGTCCGAGTCCGTGTAGATGCTGCCGCAATCACCCACCTGACCACCGGATTCTCCGTAGAAGGGTGTGCGGGAGGTGACCACATAGCCGCTCTCGCCCTCGGAGAGCTGTTCTCGCAGATGCCCGTGGTTGTCGAGGATGGCCACAACGCGGCTGCTTGTCTGTCGGGTTTCGTACCCCACAAATTCGCTTTGCGCACCAAAACGGAAGAGCTCCGTGAAGATCTCCCCGGGACCGCCGCTCCCGCCGGCCCAGGAAGCCTTGGACCTCTCCCTCTGGGCCTGCATTTCCCGATCGTATCCCTCCTCGTCCACGGAAAACCCCCTGGACTCGGCCACATCCTTGACGATGTCCACAGGGAACCCGTAGGTGTCGTATAGCTTGAACAGGAACTCCCCGGGAACCAAGTTATCGCCTCTTGCAGCGAGAGAGGAGAGCTTCTCCTCCAGCATTTCCAGCCCGTGATCCAGGGTCTTGCTGAATCCCTCCTCCTCCTTGTGTACTACCTTGCTCATGAAATCCCGGTTCTGGGCTAGCTCCCTGTAAACCTCGCCCATTTCCTCCACCAGTTGGTCGCACATGTGGCACAGAAAAGGCTCGTTCAGCCCTATGCTCCTGCCGAAGCGAAATCCCCTTCTAATCAAGCGCCGCAGGACATATCCCCTTCCCTCGTTGGAGGGAAGGATCCCATCCGCGATCATGAAGGCAATGGCCCGCGTGTGATCGGCGATTACCCGGAGGGCGGTGTCCACCTCCCGACTCTGTTTGTACTCTGCTCCTGCCCGTTCGGCTGCGCTTTGGATCAGGCCGCGGAAGAGATCGGTGTCGAAGTTGGATTCCACTCCCTGGCAAATCGCAGCGATGCGTTCCAACCCCATGCCGGTGTCTATGTTGGGGTGGGGAAGGGGATGCAGATTCCCGGATTCATCCCGATTGTATTGCATGAAGACCAGGTTCCAGATCTCCAGGTAGCGATCGCAGTCACATACCCCGATCTCGCAATCCGGGCCGCAGGCCATCTGCTCCCCCTGGTCGAACAGGACCTCGGAGCAGGGACCACAGGGGCCCACATCTCCCATGGACCAGAAGTTCTCCTCCTCGTCCAGGCGATAGATTTTTTCCCGGGGCATGCCCACGATTTTTCTCCACAACTCCTCCGCCTCGTCGTCCTCGCGAAAAATGGAGACGAAGAGCTTGTCCGGGGAAAGCTCCAGCTCCCGGGTTAGATATTCCCAGGCCATGCGGATGGCCCCTTCCTTGAAATAGTCCCCGAAGGAGAAGTTGCCCAGCATTTCAAAGAAGGTATGGTGCCTTCTGGTCCGGCCCACATTTTCCAGATCGTTGTGCTTGCCGCCCACCCTTAGGCACTTTTGCGAGGTCACCGCCCGGGAACAGGAGAGGCTCTCCTGGCCCTGAAAGACTTTCTTGAACTGTACCATGCCCGCGTTGGTGAAAAGAAGGGTGGGGTCCTCCTTGGGCACCAGTGGGCTGCTGGGAACTACCCGATGGCCCTGCCGGGCAAAGTAGTCCAAGAAGCTCTGCCGAATTTGCTCCGAGGTAATCAAGTAGGACTCCTTACTGACTTTCCTTGTCCGGACCCGTGTCCTGCTCAACCTCGCTCTCCTCTTGCGTGGCTTCCTTCAGGCCGAAATGCTCCCGCAAGCTGTTCTCAATGGCTTGCAGGGTTTCCGGGTTTTCCTGCAAATAGGCCCGAACATTTTCCTTCCCCTGGCCCAGCCGCTCCGAGCCGAAGGCGTACCAGGAGCCGCTCTTGTCCACAATCCCGTGATCCACGGCAAGATCCAGCAATTCACCTTCGCGGGATATCCCCTGGCCGTAGAGGATGTCGAAGGTCGCTTCCCGGAAGGGAGGGGCAACCTTGTTCTTGACCACCTTGACCTTGACCCGGTTGCCGTAAATCTCGTCCTTGTCCTTCAGGCTCTGGATCTTGCGAATGTCCAGGCGAACGGAGGAATAGAACTTGAGGGCATTTCCCCCGGTGGTGGTCTCCGGGTTCCCGAAGCCTGCGGTCCCGATCTTCATCCGGATCTGGTTGATAAAGACCACCAGGGTCTTGGAGCGGTGAATGGACCCGGTCAGCTTGCGCATGGCGTGAGACATCAGCCTGGCGTGTCCGCCTACTTGAGTCTCGCCCATGTTGCCCTCCAGCTCAGCCTGGGGTATCAGGGCGGCCACGGAATCAACAACGATGACGTCCAGGGCTCCGGAGCGCACCAGGAGATCGCTGATCTCCAGGGCCTGTTCTCCGTAGTCCGGCTGGGAGATCAAGAGCTCCTCTGTATTGACCCCCAGCCTTTTGGCGTAGTCAGTGTCCAGTGCGTGCTCCGCGTCCACGAAGGCTGCGGTTCCGCCCTGCTTCTGCGCCTGGGCCAAAAGGTGCAGAGCCAGAGTGGTCTTCCCCGAGGATTCCGCTCCAAAGATTTCCGCCACCCTGCCTCTGGGCACTCCGCCCACGCCCAGGGCCAAGTCCAGGCTGAAGGAACCGGTGGGAATGGCCGGGACTTGTTGGTGGGCCTGATCGCTCAGGAACATGACCGAGCCCTGGCCGTACTTGCGCTCAATCGTGGTCAGGGCGGTATTTAGGGCCTCTTGGCGCTGATCCCGGGCGGAGCTGTTGTTCTTGGTCTTGCGAGCCATTTTGGACCTCTGTGCTTTTTTGCAGGAAAATGTGTTTAACCTGTTTTAATGTCAGAAGAATTATCTCTGTCGTTGTCAGTTTTTGCCGGGCCTTCCGCTCGTGAAGATTTTAACCCGGGTTTACTCCTTTTTTGCAATAATATTCAATGATGGAAGTGATTTACCCTTTATTTTAGCCAACTTATGGTCACTACAGCAGCTAAAAAGCTTTATATATAACCTGTTGGAATTATTGATTAGTTTTGAAAAAACATAAATTATGGGGCACTACAATAGTAAGCTCGGGTTAAGGAAAATTTGGGCTCTGATTTTCCCTGGGCCAAGCCTCGAGTCCCTTGGGCCAAATAAATTTGCAGATGGGAAGAATCCAAATAACACAATTTAGCAAAGTCAAACCATAAGGGCAACATATGCGCCTTGCCCCAATATGGACAATCTATTAGTCTGTCTCCCATGAACGCAACCTACGATTGCCTGGCACTGTTTTCCGGAGGACTGGACAGCCTGCTCAGCTGCAGGCTGATGCAGCAGCAGGACCTGCGGGTTTTGGCAGTTCACTTCTTGAGCCCCTTTTTCGGCAAGTCGGAAAAGGTGTCCTACTGGCAGGAGGAACACGGTATAGATATCCTGCCCGTGGACATAGGCGAGGAATATGTGCGCATGCTTGCCGGCGGTCCCAAGTGGGGCCTGGGCAAGCACCTTAATCCCTGCGTGGATTGCAAGATTTTCATGCTGAGAAAGACCAGGGAAATGCTCTCCTTG
>CAYSPQ010000040.1:0-9737 GCA_964432965.1 uncultured Desulfohalobiaceae bacterium | reverse complement strand
CTGGCCCATGGACAGTTATACCCCGGGGCAGAGCCAGCCGAGCTTCGACAAGCAGTACCTGCGGGACTGGCTCAGCCAAAACTGGGATTTACAAGGCGAGCCGCCCAGATTGCCTGAAGAGGTGATCCAAACCACATCCGATCTCTACCAGGAGGCTTATCGCAGGCTTACCGGGAGGGAACTGTTTTAATTCTCGAACGAAAAAAAGACAGGAGTAAGATATGAACACGCTGATAATACTACTCGCTGCTGTGGGGGCTTGGTTTTTGCTTGCCAAGCTCGTGTTCCCCAAGCTGGGGATCAAGGGTTGAGGCCCGCAACGCGACAGTTGCAGTTTGCAACAAGAGGATGAAAAATCCCGCAAGTAGCAGGTAGGGGATTGCGACAACTGCTGTAGCAAAAGAGCTCACGCCTGTGAGGTGCGTCGAACAACATTTTTCCTCTAGAAAAATAATTGGTATCTATTCACCTCGGTGGTTTAGCGAGGTGGTGAATAGATGCGCTATCATTTGTCAGTTATAACAAACCAGAGATCGTCTTCTACAAAAAAACAAGATATTCCTCGTTTCCTCTGCGTCTTGACGTTCAGCAACACTCTGAATAAAATTTAGTCTCTCAAGCCGGCGTAGCTCAGCGGCAGAGCAACTGATTCGTAATCAGTAGGCCAGGGGTTCAAGTCCCCTCGCCGGCTTTTCCTCGGTAAACTCTGCCTGGATGGAGCCAACACCTCTCCCTGCAAGATCTGCTTCCTTTGCCCCACTCCTGAAATAAAAATCCTCGAGACGCACTATCATGCTGGAGCATTCTGCATCCTTGCCGGAAAAAGTCGAACGCGTGCGCAAAGAGCTAAAGAAACTCTGTCTGGAATACCGCCCGTGGCAAATCCATGTCGCCTGGACCGGGGGCAAGGATTCCACCACTGTGCTGTGGCTGTGGAAAAATGTCCTGCAGGAAACGGCCTCCGCAACCGACAGCCAACCACGGGCTCTTCGAGTGGACACCGGCCTGGATTTTCCGGAGATTGAACATTTTTGCCAAAACATCGTGCAGGAATGGGGAATCAGGCAGGTTACTGCGGTCGCTGGCCCACATACTTTAGCCAACATTGATCTAGAGGATACTGTTACCTGCTGCCATCGCCTGAAGATTGAACCCATGCGCCGCGCAGTTAAATCCAACGGTGTCCGTGTGCTGATCACCGGCCTTCGACAGGAGGAAAATCCTAGCAGAGGGCGCCTGGATCGGATTGAAGAAAGATCGGAGCCGAGCTATCTTCAGGCCAACCCCCTTCGGGATTGGACGGAAATGGATATATGGTCCTTCATTCTTAACCATGGCCTCCCCTATTGCTCCCTCTATGATCAGGGCTACCGCTCCCTGGACTGTCGCCCCTGCACGGAGAAGAGCGATCTGGAAGAGCGCCGTGGCCGCAATCCGGAAAAGGAAGAGCAAATGGAGAGGCTTCGCAGCCTGGGATATTTTTGAGCTCTCGGGGCAATTCACTCTCCCTTGCTCAAGCCCGGCTCATTCTTCGCGCCCCGAGCTTTTCCCGGAACTCTTGATATGCAAGGTATGCGCAACGTAACCGCTTTGCTGGGTCTTGGCTGTGTGGCCCTGGCTATACTGGCGCTTTACCAGGAGGGGGCGCAAGGATTGCTGGAGGGCTTGCTCAGCGGCCTATATATGTTCCTGGGCCTTGTTCCCTTGCTGCTTTTGGCTTTTGCCAGCGCAGGCTTGATTTCCGTGCTCATCTCGGAAAAACAGGTCTCGCGCTGGCTGGGAGAGGATTCCGGCTGGAAGGGCTTGTTGCTGGGCGGGGCAGCCGGGGCTCTGGTCCCCGGAGGACCCTTCATTTTTTTTCCCATTGCCGCCACTTTGCTCGTCTCCGGAGCCCAAATAGGCACAGTGGTCTGTTTCGTCACCGCCAAGAACCTGTGGACCGTGACTCGGCTGCCTGTAGAGATCGCCCTGCTCGGGATCGAGCTCACCTTTGTCCGCTACGCCATCACCCTGGTCTTCCCGCTTGTGGCTGGCCTGGCCGCCAACATCTTCTTCAGCCGCTACACTCCCGGCATCCGCTCGGAAATTCTGCGTCTTCAGGGTCGGGAAAAGCCAAAAGCGGGGGATCTTGAATGAGCCTGATCCTGGCCTTGACCATTCTGATCTTGATGAGCGGGACTCTCTTCGACCTGGGGCAAAGGCGCGGAGACGGCAGCCACGTTCAGGGGCTGCGCAGCGGCGGCAGAATGTTCGTCAATCTCCTTCCGCTTCTGCTCCTGGCCTTTGTCCTGGCCGGCCTGATACAAGTAGCCCTGCCTCCGGAGCTAATCCATTCCTGGCTGGGCGAGGAAGCTGGATTGCGCGGAGTGGTTGTGGGGGTCTTTGCCGGCAGCCTCATCATGGGAGGCCCTTATGCGGCTTTTCCCGTAATAGCTGGAATCTATAACGCGGGAGCGGGAATGGCCACCGCAGTGGCCATGATAAGCGGGTGGGCCCTGCTGGGGATAACGCAATTCCTCATGGGGCTCGCCTTCATCGGCATCAGGTTCACCCTTGTGCGAACCGGCCTGGTCCTGTTCCTTCCCTTTCTCGCCGGAATAGCGGCCCACATCTGGTTCGTGGGGTGGTGACCTCCGGGGAAAGGGTGGCAGCACAAAAGTAAACCTGTTTATGGCTGGCAAGCACTGCCCAATCTTTTGGAGGCCGAAAGTGACCTCTTGCGCGGCACATATAACGGATCCCGCCGGCAAAAATGGAGGCTGCTCCGTTGGAGTCTTCGACTCGGGCATCGGGGGGCTCTCCGTTCTCAGGGCCATTCGCTGCGCCCTCCCCTCCGCGAACTTGATGTATGTGGCGGACTCCGGATATGCCCCCTACGGGCAGCTCTCTTCGAAGCAAATTCGTCAAAGGGCCCTGCACATTACCCAATTTTTGTTCCGCAGAGGCTCAGCAGCGGTCGTCGTGGCTTGCAACACTGCCACTGCAGTGGCAGTGGACAGCTTGAGAAACCATTTCCGCCAGCCCATAGTGGGCATGGAGCCAGCACTGAAGCCGGCTCTGCAAAGGACCAGGACCGGACGCATCGGCATATTGGCTACTGAGGTCACTCTGCAAAGCCCCCGTTTTCACCATCTATTGTCCAGGTGGAAACACCGGGCGGAGGTGCTGCTCCAGCCCTGCCCCGAACTGGTAGAGGAGGTTGAGCGCTGCAACCTGAACGGCACCGGACTGCGATCGCTTTTGTCCACCTCCGTAGGCCCCTTGTTGAACAGCGGGATTGACACCTTGGTTCTGGGCTGCACCCATTACTATTTCCTGCATTCCCTGCTGCGGGAGTTAGCCGGTCCCGAAGTGGAAATCCTCGAGGCCTCCCAGCCTGTGGCCAAGCAGCTGGAGCGCGTGCTCCCCGTGGATACAGAAACCACCGGAGTCAAGGAGAAAGCTTCGGAGAAATTCTGGACCAGCGGATCATTGCCGTACTTTCGCAGGCAACTGGAGCTCTTGTGGGAACCCAATCCCTGGGCTGACGCCCTACCGGAGCCTGCACCCGAAAATACATCCAGATGAATATCCCTTGACAATAACTCTCGGCGATGGTTAGATTATTTTTTCTTAACGGGCCACTAGCTCAACCGGCAGAGCAACTGACTCTTAATCAGGAGGTTGGAGGTTCGAGTCCTCCGTGGCCCATCCAACTGCAAGGCCCTCGGGGAATTCCCCGAGGGCCTTTTTCCTTTCTGCGCCTCGTTTTTCGCACAATGGTCACTAAATCGGAATCCCCGAATAAACCATGAACGGCTCACCATTTGGCGTAATGGTCCTCGGTCCATCCCCAACAGTCCTTAACCTCTATTCTCTCCCCCTTTCCCGTTATCAGCACTCCCTGGAAGCTGCCCATCAGCTGGGTGAACCTGGTAGCCAGAACCAGGGCGTTCCTTTTCTCCTCCTTGCTCTTTTCCGGATAGAACAACAGATCCACCTTGCCGTCGCAGGAAACTATGCGCCACGGCAGGAGCGGCTTCCTTGCCTGGTACTGGAAATGGACGGTGTCCACTTTTTCCCTGTTACCGTCTATCCAAAAGGCGTTCTCCGTGAAGCTCGTCTCGTTGGTTCCGCAGGAAAGATTCAATCCCATGTCCCTGCCGTCGGGGAGCCTGCAGGAGGAAGAGGCCCAGTTCCAGAAGGTGTGCCTGCGCATGTACCCCCCGCTCCAATCCATAACCCCCATGTGCTCCGGTGATTCCAGTGTCACCCTCTGCCCCCCGAGCAGCAGCTCCGCGGACAGATGAATGGGCATGGTCTTTTGCGTATAGGACCAGCCGGTATATCCTGCCCGGGTGCACAATCTGATCGGGCTGTGGTGCGCGGCCCGCAAGCTCGCATGCAGCTCGGCTTCCCTGCTCCGGGCCCAAATTCGCTCCCCTTTCATCTCCAGGCTCAATTCCCTGCCCTGCAGCCAGCTGCGGGGAAATTCGGGAGAGGGCTCAACTGCGGCCCTATTCCTATTGGGGGTAGTGCCTTGCCCTTGCCTCATCTTGCCTGTTCTTTTGTCATACACGTACATGAATGCGCTGCACAAATAGCCCAGATCAACCACTGCCATGCCCAGCATCAGTTTTGGCCCGCAAATGCCGAAGAATTGAAAACGCTTTGCCTTGAACTTCCTCAATGCCCGCGGCAGGCGATAGCCCATGGGTGTTCGGTAATCATAGTCCTGGAAGGATATGCTGTACACCGGCTCCTCGAAAAGGCCGTACTTTACGCACCCCTGCCTGGAAACCAAGTCCTGCATTTTCTCCTCGCCTGTGTTAACTCTGTCCAAACACCCGGAAGACAAAAAGTACTCCCCTTCCGGCAGCCCTTCCTAGACCTGTGCCGCCACAATCCTGATTTTGCAACACTTTACACACTACCCACCCTCTAGTAAAGCCTTGCCTATAATCATCTGAGCCAGGGAAGACAGGCACAACCTGACAGGAAGATGATCAGGCGCAAGCCTAGGTTGCAGCACCGACCATTCTTCAGGGCTGATCTGCATGACTAAACCGCAGTAAAGCCCTTGCACCCAAAAGTCGAAGCCAAGGCCGGCATAAGGACTGCGGGAGATGCTATTATATACGGCAGGACACTCCAACCGCGACTTTTCCGCTTTCGCCCATCTACTGAGGCAGAACGGAATAGAGGCAGTCGCCGATGTTCGAAGCAGCCCCGGCTCCAAGCGCTTTCCCCATTTCAACCGCGGCAACCTACAGACACGGCTGCCGGAAATGGGGATCAGCTATTCATGGTTCCGGGATCTGGGCGGGATGAAACGGGGCAGGGACGAAGACGGCTCCGTCCTCGATGGTTTGCAGGGATACAGGGCTTATATGCGGGATCCGCGTTTCCAAAAAGCTGTGCAGGAGCTTTTGAGGCTGGCCTCATCCCATCGCACTGCGATCATGTGCGCGGAAAAGGACCCCGGCAAGTGCCACCGCCTGCTTTTGAGCCGCTATCTAGCGGACAGGGGGCACAGGGTGCTGCACATAGTGGATGAAGGCGAGCTCAGGGAGCAGGGTTTGGAAACTTCATAATCCCGATTCCCGGAATTGCGGGACACAAGGAAGCAGGGTGATGCAACCGGGAAGCGTTGGTTTTACCTCCGGGAGTTCATTTCCATGATTCAACGCGCTGTTGACACATTCTTTCCCGGACTTAAGCCCCATCTTCCCTGGCAGCATCGTATCCCTTGCGAGCCGCGGCCACATTGACCTCGGATATCTTCCGGGACAGGTGCCTGCGGATCCCTTCCTCCAGCCCCTCGATACCGAAGGGCGCATCCGGAACCGCGCACAGGGCGCCCAGAAGGACGGTATTGGCAGCCTTGACATTACCCGCTTCCTCGGCCAGGCGCCGGCAGGGCAGGAAGCGGATTACTGTGGCGCATTCCGCGCTCTTTTCCCTGATGAATTCCAGATGGGGGTAATCCGCTTCTCCCAGATTAACGCCCACTGGGACGATAGCCTCACTGTTGCTTACCACAGTAGCTCCGTGTCGCACCGAGGGCAGGGCACGCAGCGTTTCCAAAGGCTCAAAGCCGAGGAGAACGTCCGCCTCTCCCCGATCCAGGCGAGGGCTCAAATATCCCCCCAGCAGAACGGCGGACTCCACAATCCCGCCACGCTGGGCCATGCCGTGGATCTCCCCTGCACAGACCTCTATATCCAGATCATCCGCAACCAAGGACAGGAGGTTGGTTGCGGTGAGGGTGCCCTGGCCGCCCACTCCAGCCAGGAGTATGCGCAGTCTTTGCATTGGCTAGCTCCTTTTGGCTGCTTTGATGGATCCAGCGATCTGTACACAGACCATGCAGCCGGCGCACTGGCTTTCCTCCACACCGATCTCCCCGTTCTGGATGTAGAAGGCGGGACAGGCCAACTGCTCCAGACAGGCCCGAGCCTCCTCGTCCTGGTCCTCAACCCTGGCGTAGGTGCGGGTTTCCTGGCCCAGGATGCGCCTGGCGAAAAGAGTGCAGGGATCGCGGGCAATGAGCACCCGGACCCCGCTCTTCTCCTTGAAATCGTTCAAGGCGGAGAACACTTGCTTCAGATTCAGAGCCTTGACCGTGGCCACTTCCTCCACTCCGCAACCGCGCACGATGGACTCCAAGTCCACGCGGGGGGTGTTATCACCCTGTGGGGTTTTTTCCACCCCCGGATGGGGCTGATGCCCGGTCATAGCCGTGGTCTGGTTGTCCAGAATGACCAGCAGAAGGTCGTGCCGGTTGTGCACGGCGTTTATCAACCCGGTTACTCCGGAGTGAAAGAAGGTAGAGTCTCCGATGTATCCCACCACTGTTCGCCCGGTGGCCAATGACATCCCGGTGCCTCCAGAAACTGAGGAACCCATGCAGAACAGGAAGTCCGCTGCGCGGTGCGGAGGCTGGAATCCCAGGGTGTAGCAGCCGATGTCCGAGGAATATACTGCCTCGTCCCCGAACACCTGCCGCACTGCGTAGTAGATGGCCCGGTGCGGGCAGCCGGCGCAAAGATTGGGAGGCCTTCCGGGCAGATTCTCCACTCCGGAGCATGCCTTCACCCCTGTCTCGAACAGACCCAGGATACGGGACAAAGCGGACTTTACCCTTGCGGTGGAGTATTCTCCCAATCGAGTCAGCTCCTCGCCCTTGCCCCTGATCTCCACTTCCAGGCCCTTTTCCCGGCACAGGGCCCGGAGCTCGGTTTCCAGTATGGGCTCCAGCTCTTCCAGAACCAGAACCCGATCCAGCCCGGAGAGAAAACGGGAAATGGTCTGCTTGGGCAGGGGGTAGCTCCACCCCAGCTCCAGCAGGCTCAACTCGCCCTCCAGGCCCATGTCCGCAAGCGCGTCCCGCAGATAGGCGCGGGATATGCCGGAAGCGATCACTCCGGTCCGGCCGCCTCCGGAGACGGTGTTGTATTCCGATTCCTCAACTTCCCCACCCAGTTGCTCCATCTGCTCCAGAAGAACGGGATGCCTGACCCGGGCAATTGCCGGCAGGAGAACGAAGCGGGCCGGGTTCTTACGGAAGCTGCCTCTGGTTGTGGCGCTTCTGGCTGCGCCGAAAACCACTTGTCCCCGCAGGTGATTAAGCCGGGTGGTGGTGCGCAACAGCACGGGCTGCTCCCATCTGCGGGAGAGCAGCAGAGCGTCGCGGGCCATGTCCTTGGCCTCCTGGGCTGTAGCTGGCTCGAAGCAGGGGAGACTACCTAGACGGGCGTAGTAGCGATTGTCCTGCTCGTTCTGGCTGGAATGGCACCCCGGGTCGTCGGCGCTCAATAGGACCAGACCACCGGGTGTTCCTATGTAGGCCAGGCTCATCAGGGGATCTGCCGCCACATTCAGCCCTACGTGCTTCATGGTCACCAGGGTGGGCACCCCGCCCAGGGCGGCTCCGCCGCCCACCTCCAGGGCTACCTTCTCGTTCACGGAGTATTCGAAGTGATAATCCCCGTACGGAGAGAGCCGGTAAAAGGTGTCCGGGGCCTCCGAGGAGGGAGTACCGGGATAGCAGGTAACACAGCCCACTCCCGCCTCTATGGCTCCCCGAACGATGGCTTCGTTGCCCAAAAGAACGTGCCTGGATCCCGGATCGCTGTTCAGCAAAGGATGGCTCATGATGAGGATTCCTCTTCTTTTACTTCTTCCAGCTTGTCCTGGAGTTGGGAAATCTTGTACTTGTAGAAGTACTCCCTTTGCTCCTCACCCTCTACCCGATCGCGCAACTGCTTGTAAGCGGAAATGGCCAGATCCCACTTCTCCCGCTCCTCAGCTGCCGCTGCCAGCTCGAAGGCAACGTCCCTTTGCAGCTCCTCGGGTGCTTCATCCCTTAGATGCTGCAGCAGGGCGACAGCCTCCCCAGTCCTGTCGTCCATGCGCAGGGCCTTTGCCCGGCCCAAGCCGGCTATAGTCCGCATATGCCGGGTTTGACTGTTCTGCTCTATTTCCTCCCAGGTCTCGGCAGCCTCCCCGTATTCTTCCAGCCTCATGTAGGTCTCGGCCAGGTCCATTCTCAGCCCCTGCTGGAAACGATGAGGGGCCTGCGGCAGATATTCCTGGATTGCTTGAATCCTCTGGGCGGGATCCCGGATGTCGAGGACTTCCTCCATCCGCTCCTCCGCCTCTGCTGCGGCATATTGCTGGTAGTAGTGATTCCCGGTAATGAAAGCCACGAGCAGGACTATTCCTCCCAGCACCACGCTGATGAGTTTGATATTGTCGGTTATGGCCTGCACCAGAGGACTTGCCTCCTCGGACATCTCCTCCTGGATGCGCTCCCGGGCACTGCGGCGGGAATCTCCTTCCCGGTTATTCTCCTCGGTGTTCATGGCGGGCCCCTTCTGAAATTTTAAGTCGATTGGCTGCTTTTCCGGCCAAGCCTCACTCAGCCTTCGAGACAGTCGAGCATAAACGGTAACTTTTCCAGGGTCAACGATCGAGGCACTTGATCCAGGCAAGCCTTCCGTATTAGAAGGTTTATGACCCTGCTCGCGGTCGTGCCTGTAGAAGCTGCATCTGCAAAAAATTGAAATGTGGGCTTTACTTTTTAGATGCACGATCGTAACTTATTGATTTTTCTGCCTGCCCCGTGAAACCTTGTCTTTGTTTCACTGGGGTCATCCGTCCTCTGTCTTCTGTCATCTGCGCCTGAAAAAAGACTTTTTGCAGGCGCATCTGTAGAGCAGGACGGATAGGCAGCGGACAAGACCATGCAAGTGCATTTCGCCGGAGTGGGAGAGGCCTGCGAGGAGAGCCTGCCCCATACTTCGCTTCTGGTATATACACGCAAGCCGCGGCGCTGCATTCTTCTGGACTGCGGATTCACTTCCCCGCCGGGGGTCTTCCGGAGCATAGACAGCCCGGAGGAGATCGACGCGGTATGGATCTCCCATTTCCACGGAGACCATGTCTTCGGTCTCCCCCTGCTACTGCACCGAATGCGGGAGGCCCAGCGAAACAGGCCGCTTCTGCTGGCCGGACAATCCGGAACCCTGGAGCGTGTGCAGCGTCTGGCCGACCTCGCCTATCCGGGTCTGCCGGAAAAGATATGGCGCAACCGCAACAAGCTAGCGCCATTTTCCTGCCCTGCTTACCTGGGCAAAGACACGGATATATGGCTCATATGGAGCAGGCTTTTACGCATCTGGCGAGCAAAGGCTTTACACTAAGCACTTCCCTGATTAACTCCACGGGTTTAACACATCTTCCTACAAAAAGGA
>CAYSPQ010000039.1:0-9791 GCA_964432965.1 uncultured Desulfohalobiaceae bacterium | reverse complement strand
CGAGGGCCAAGACCCCCGGCGAGTCCATCAAGGCGGTGATCCAGGGTGAGGACAAGGCCGCGGAGTTCGCCTGGCGCAACCTGCGCGACACCCTTCTCTACTCCTTCAAGCGCATACCGGAGATAGCCGACGACATCGTCAACGTGGACAACGCCATGAAGTGGGGCTTCAACTGGGAGCTCGGCCCCTTCGAGATGTTCGACGCCGTGGGCATTGACTACTTCGTGGAGCGGGCCGAGAACGACGGAGTCCCGGTGCCGCAGAAGCTGAAGCAAGTCCAGCAGTTCTACAAGATAGAAGGCGGGGTCAAGTACTATCTGGATATACTGGAGGACAAGTACAAGGAAGTCCCCACCAAGCCGGAACAGATAGACCTGAACCTCATCAAGCAGACCAAGGGCGTGGTGGAGAGCAATGACAACGCCTCCATCGTGGACCTGGGCGACGGGGTCTACTGCCTGGAGTTCCACGCCCCGCAGAACGCCATCAGCGACGACATGCTGGACTTGACCCAGCGCTGCGTGGAGCTCGCGGAAAAGGACGGCGTGGGAATCGTGATAGGCAATCACGGAGAGCGCTTCTCCGTGGGAGCCAATCTCTTCCTTCTGGCCGCCGGGGTCCAGGAAGGCATGTGGGATCAGATCGAGCAGACCCTGAACAAATTCCAGCAGACCACCATGGCCCTGAAGTACTGCCATGTACCAGTCGTTGCCGCTCCCCACTGGATGGCCCTGGGTGGTGGCTGCGAAGTATGCCTGCACAGCGATGCGATAAACGCCTACGTGGAAACCTACATGGGCCTCGTGGAGATGGGAGCTGGAGTGCTGCCCGGAGCCGGAGGCTGCAAGGAGCTCTGCGTGCGGGCCGTGGAAATGGAGGAGAACTACGGGGTGAGCTCCCAGGACATCCTGTTCAAGTTCTTCCAGAACATAGGACAGGCCAAGGTCTCCATGGGTGCGGACGAGGCCTTCCAGCTCGGCTACATGCGCAGGGGAGACTCGGTTACCTTCGACATCGACAGCCTGCTGGGAGACGCCAAGCAGAAGGTGCTCTCCCTGGCCGCCAACTATCGCCCCAGCCATCCCAGGCCCATCAAGGCGCCCGGCAGGGACGTGGCCGCAAGCATCAAGAGCCAGCTCTGGAACATGAAGGAAGGCAACTTCATCACGGAATACGAGTACGAGATGGGCGGCATAGTGGCTCATGTCCTGACCGGTGGAGATGTCGATCCGGGCACTCTTATCACCGAGCAGTACCTCCTGGATCTGGAGAGGGAAGGCTTCCTCACCCTGTGCAAGAACCAGAAGAGTCAGGAGCGGATCGACCACATCCTGAAGACCAACAAACCGTTGCGTAACTAAATAGTTACTTTTTTCACCTTTCAAGCAAAATTTATTTGCAATATACGGAGGTTTCCCATGAGAAACGCATATATACTCAAGGCGGTACGCACACCAGGATGCCGCTACAGAAGGGGCAAGTTCGCAAATGTAAGGCCCGATTTTCTGGCATCTGAGGCATTGAAGGGACTGTTCAAGCGCACTGGCGTGGATCCGGAGCGCGTGGAGGACGTAATTCTGGGCTGTTCCTTTCCGGAAGGGGAACAGGGGATGAATGTGGCTCGCATGGTGGCCATGAATGCCTCCCTTTCCTACGAGATCCCCGGCCAGACGGTTAATCGTTTCTGCGCCTCCGGGCTGCAGGCCATCTCCATGGCCGCGGAGCGGATTATGGGCGGTTACGCCGACTGCATCGTGGCCGGTGGAACAGAATCCATGACCAAGATCCCCATGGGCGGCAAAAACTTTTCCGCCAGCCCTGAGCTGGTGGGATCCTGGCCTGGAGCCTACGCCAACATGGGCATCACCGCGGAAAAGGTGGCGGAAAAGTACAACATCTCCAGGGAGCGGCAGGACGAATTCGGTCTGCAGAGCAACCGCAAGGCCCTGCAGGCAATTGAGCAGGGCAAGTTCAAGGAGGAGATCATCCCCGTGGAGGTGGAACGGACCAAGGTGGTCAACGAGAAGCTGGAAAAGACCACCGAGGTTGTGGACATAGACGACGGTCCGCGCGATTCCACCCTGGAGAAGATGGCCAAGCTCAAGACCCCCTTCAAGCAGGACGGAACCGTGACCGCTGCCAACTCCTCCCAGATGACCGACGGAGCCGCAGTCTCCATGGTCGTATCCGAGGAGTTCCTGAAAAAGATCGGAATGGACCCCATGGCCCGCTTCGTTGGCTATGATGTCCAGGGCGTTCCCCCGGAGCTGATGGGTATTGGCCCCTCCAAGGCCATACCCTCCGTTCTGGAAAAGTGCGGTGTAAAGCTCGACGACGTCGGCCTGGTGGAGCTGAACGAGGCCTTTGCTTCCCAGGCCCTGTACTGCATAGACCAGGTGGGGCTGAGCCAGGACTGCGTGAACGTCAATGGCGGTGCCATCGCCCTGGGCCACCCCCTGGGCTGCACTGGCGCCAAGCTCACCTCCACCCTCCTGCACGAGATGCAGAGGGAGAATGTCCGCTACGGAGTGGTCTCCATGTGCATCGGCGGCGGCATGGGCGCGGCCGGGATATTTGAAAAGGTCTAACCCCCTTGCGCCCTGAATGGGCGGATATAAAAGGGCCGGCGGAGCTCTCCGCCGGCCCTTTTTTCAATCTTTCCGCTCCTTGCGCGTCCAGCAGCAAGCTGGGAACACAGAGCTGGGCGAGGCTGCAGCTGTGCAGAGCCCAGACAGGTCAGATAACTCTTCTGCCCTGCCCGCAAGGAGCATCCTGTATAACTAATAAGGCTTTCGGCGATAAAACGGCATGAGAGAGGAAGAAAGCAGCTTGCTGCCCTGGATAAGAGGAAGGGTCCCCTTTCTGAGCGAGATAAGGGGATTTTTGGCTCCGGAAGAGGGCGAGGCCCTTTACCTCTGGGGTAAATTCTGCGCCGGGCTGGGTCATCCTTGTCTGGAAATCGGCAGCTACTGCGGCCTGTCCAGCATCTATCTGGGACTGGCCACCCTTGACTGCGGAAGTGTTTTGTTCTCCATAGACCACCACCGCGGCTCCGAGGAGCACCAACCCGGGGAGGAATTCCACGATCCCGATCTCTACGACCACAGGGAAAGAAGAATGGATTCCTTCCCTGAGCTGCAGCGCAATCTTTACCGGGCCGGCCTCTTGGACAGCGTGGTCCCCATTGTCTCCCACTCCGGAACTGTAGCCCGAAAATGGGCCACCCCCCTGTCCCTGGTCTTTATCGACGGTGGGCACAGCCGGGAGGCTGTTTTCAACGATTACGTGGGCTTCGCCCCGCACGTGATCCCCGGAGGGATTCTGGCCATACACGACGTCTACTTTGACCCCGGTGAGGGAGGCCAAGCCCCGCGAGAGATCCGCGAAGCCGCCCTGGCCTCGGGCCTCTTTCAGAAGGAAGGGATGATCGACTCCCTGGCCCTACTTCGCCGCATCAGTATTTAGCCCTTGCTCCAGGGCGCCTTCCTTGCGGCTAACTCCAGTAAAGACCCCGGCTGCGGGAGTGACTTCATACAGGGCATCCGCTGCCAGGAGCACTGCTGCCGCGGTCCAGGTTGGCCTCTCCCTGGGCCAATAGATATCCCATTCCTTTTGATATCCCGTCCAATATCCACCGGCGGACCGGTTTTGCTGCAGCCAGCTGAAGACCCGGGTTGCCTTGCTGAAGCGTCCCACTCTCAGCAGGCTAAGCACCAGCTCGCAGGACTCGGCCACGGTTATCCATGGCTCCTCCTGCACACATCTACAGCCCAGCTCGGGCTCCACAAAAAGATCCCAGTTCTGCGCCAGTCTGCGCTGGGCTGGGCCGTGGGCTAACACCCCGGACAGGACGGGGTAGAACCAATCCATGGAATATCTCTGCTTGCTGGGCCAAGTGCGATCAAAGCGCTCCGGCCTCTCTCGAATGGCTCTGCCCACACTAGTCCTGGCCTCTGCCCAGTCCGAACGCTTGTATCCCAAAAGGGAGGCTATGTTCAGCCCGCACTCCAGGCTCTTGTAGATGGAGCTGCACCCGGTGAGCAGGGCGTCGGGATAAGCCTGCTCCCCGGGGAGTCTGGCCCAGGAAATCTCGCCCTGCTCGGTTTGCAGGTTGCAGGCAAAATCCAGCCCCTGGCTCAAAGCGGGCCACATATACCATACAAAATCTGCATCCCCGCTGCTCAAGTAAGAGTGCCACAGGCCGGTGGCCAGATAGGCGCTGTGATGGGCTTCTGTTCGGGTCAGGTCCATGGGCCGGCTGTCCGCGTATGCAGGCCACAAGCTACCATCCGGCAGTTGATTCTCGGCGCACCAGCGCAGGGCCCTTCTGGCCTTGCCCAAGAATCCGGCCACGGAAAGGCCCATGGCGGCTTCCAAATGGTCCCAGGGGTCCAGAATCCCCCCTTCGTACCAGGGGATGGCCCCGGATTCCAATTGAACGGAGGCGATATACTCCCCGATTTCCAGGAAATAGGCCCTGGGAAAAAACTCCCTGCAAAGGATCAGCTTTTTCACGACGGATCCACCTTGTTGAAATAAAAGACTACGCTCTTACCCATAACCGGATTCAAAATGGATTCCAGGATTCGGGTGAACCTGGGTCTGGAAAGGATGTCCCAGACCAGGAAGCGATGGTACAATCGCACTGGGAGCCAGGACTCCCTTTTCCCCCAGCGCAGGCACTTCAGCCACCAGTAAGGGGAATGCAGGGCGTGGGCATAATGTCCCCCCAGGTAGGTAAAGCCGGCGCTCTCGATCTCCCGCTTCAGGTCAGAGGCCCGGAAAATGCGCAAGTGCCCCCCTGGCTCGCTACGGTATTCCCGGCTGAGCCACCAGCAGACTCTTTCCGGGCCATAGCGGGGCACGCTGACGGCCAGGCTGCCCCGAGGTCGCAGGACTCTTCTTATCTCGCTCAGGGCGAGAGGGTAGTCCGGAATGTGCTCCAGGACTTCGCTGCAGACCACTGCGTCCAGGCTGCTAGTGGCAAAGGGCAGGTGCAGGCAGCTTCCGGCAAGCACCAGCCATGCAGGGCCTGAATCCGGACTGGCCGGAAAGTAGGTCAGGCAGCCGCCCCGCGTCTTCCGGGCGGCCTCGCGATCCAGGTCCAGGCCGAAGACTCGCAGGCCCGGGCGATTGAACAGGGCGTGCACATGCCGGCCCTCCCCGCAGCCCAGGTCCAGGAAGGAATCTCCGGGCTCCAGTTCCAGCCTGTCCAGATCAACCGTGTGCATCCAGCTCGCCTTACCCGTTTTATCCGGCAAAAGCCCTTTTTTCCGCCAGATGGAAGTAAACTTCCTCCAGGCCGCTCGCCGCGCTAGCCCAAGTAAAGTGCCGCTCTATTCTCTCCCTGGCCCTCCTGCCCAAACGCCGGGCATAATCCGGGTGCCGCAAGAGCTTGCCCAAAGCGGAGGCCAGAGCCTGGGAATCCGCGGTGGGGACAAGTTCTCCCGCATCTCCCACGATCTCGGGGAGGGCCCCGCCTGTGGTGGAAACCAGCGGTTTGCCGCAGGCCATGGCCTCGGCAGCGGGAAGGCCGAAGCCTTCGTACAGGGAAGGGACCGCAGCAAGCTGAGACATGGCGTATTCCCGGGAGATTTCTTCCTGCGTCAGCCCGCTGCAGAAGCTGACGCTGTCCTGCAGGCCCAATTTGCTAATCAGCGCCTGGGTGTTTCCGTCTCTTTTGGGCTTACCCAAAACGCGAAGCTCAATCTGGGGAAATTCCCGGCGCAAGAGGTGTACGGCCCGGATCAGATAATCCAGGCCCTTGATGGGAACATCCGCGCTTGCCGTGGCCATTATTCGAAAGAGTTGCGGGGTTATCTCCGGCCTAGGCCGAAACACCCCGGTATCCACCCCATTGGGCACGACCTGGATGCGATCCTTTTCTACTCCCAGATCCCTGGCTATATCCCCTTGCGAGGCGCTGGACACGGTTACGATCCTCTCCAAGCGCGGGGCCACCTTCTTCTGCATGCGCAGGAAACTGTGCCAGCGACGAATCAACAGCCGTATCCCCCATCTCTCCTCCTTGGCCAAGGCGAATCCCAGATCCCTGGTTATGGGATGATGGATGGTGGAGATCACGGGAATCCCGTGGCTCTGCAAATCCAGCAGGCCGAAGCACAGGCTCTGGTTGTCGTGCACCACGTCGTAAGCCCCGGGTCGGGACAACAGATAGTCTCGCACACGCTCTCCGAAGAGCTTGGGCTCGGGGAACCCACCGCTGGAAACGGACAACCATTCCCGCAGATCCCTCAGGGAGCTGATTCCCCGGTGCATGACCGCATCCCGGAAGCGCTCGTAACCGTAAAAATTCATTCCGGGCAGGGGGATCAAGCCCACCCCGGGAGCGAGTTCCGGATAGGGCTCGCCGCTAATGACGTCCACGCGGTGTCCGCGATCCCGCAGGGCTTGGCTCAAATGCTTGATATAGATTCCCTGGCCGCCGCAATAGGGATTGCTCCGATAGCTAAGCAGGGCGATGCTGAGTTTCTTCCGGGGCAAGTGGGAAGAAAGCCCGCCCCGGAATCCTTCCTTACCCGCGGGAGAAAACACCTCAGCAGACCCTTCTCGCTCCAAACGCATATACTGCCCCTGCTTAACCGCTATTTTCTCGTCTCTAGTATTGCCCAAGAAGAATACACGCTGGCTTCCCTGCGGGAACTAGCTTGTAAAAAATGTTTTTCTTACACTCACTTCTATAGGGCGTCAATAGCAAAACCAAGTTGTTCGACGATCTCCATTACTGCGACAAACAACCCGGCCAAACCGGAAAAAGGCAGAGTCTATCTATACTGACGGACTGAGTCCCCTTATTAAACCCCGCTTTCCGGGAAGCGGTTTGACCCGAAAAACCTGGCTTGATCCAGATAGGCTGTAAAGGAAATTTGCTTCAGCTTCTCTTGACACGGTAACTGCGGTTTTGTAAGTTCTTTCTGAATGAATATTCATTCAGAATTATAGACGCAAGCAGGGAGAATTTCAAGGGTGAGCTCAGGCAAAAAGAAAAACGACAAATACAAACAAATACTTGAAGCAGCTATACGGGTGCTTGCCCGACACGGTTACCAGTATGCCACCATCTCCCAGATAGCTCGGGAAGCGGGGGTTGCAGACGGAACCATTTACCTATATTTCAAGAACAAGGACGATTTGCTGGATCACTTCTTCAGCTACAAGACGCATCAAATCTTTTCCCGCTTCAAGGAGGAGGTGGACAGGGCCGAGGATCCCCTTGAAAAATTGAACCAGTTGGTATACTGCCATCTGAGTGAATTCGAGCAAAACAAGGACATGGCCATCGTCTACGAGGTGGAGACCAGGCGCAGACTCCACCTGTCCGATGAAAGGGTCAAGGAAATGTCCAAGATGTACTTCGATCTGGTCAGCGAGATCGTCCATCAGGGTCAAGAAGAGGGCAAGATCAGATCTCACTTGCAAGTGCATTTGGTCAAGCAGTTAATTATCGGCGCCATAGACGAGGTGATAACAACGTGGCTCTATTCCGCCCGGCAGTACAGACTCGCGCCCATGGCCGATTCCCTGGTGGACATGTTCGTCAACGGAATCGGCACCGCTGAAGTTTCCTCGGATTAATCGGCACGCCCTACCGTACGGCTTACAATGGAATCGCGGGATTAAGCTATCGCTTGTTTTTAGGTTCGGCTTTTGTCCGCCCACAGACAAGGAAGCAAAAAGAAGTTGGAGGGAATTTCGGTTGCCGCACCGGTTATCCCCTCCCTTCCTTTTTTGTTTTTTTCAGTGAAATCAATCGGTTTAACGGTTCCCTTACTCGATTTGGATCCCAAACAGCTCATGGTAGAGAGGCGCTACCTCAGCGCCCGTACTTGAACCTTCAACCCAAGAGCACAAGGAGTTAAAAAATGGCACAACAACTAGCCGACCGCCGGGACGTCGACTTTGTCATGTTCGAGCAGTTCGCGGTGGATCAACTGAGCCAGTACGAGCAGTTCGCGGAGTTCAACCGCAAGACCATCGAAATGGTGGTCAAGGAAGCCCGCAACTTGGCCCTCAAGGAGATTCTGCCCACCAACAAGATAGGCGACGAGAAAGGAATAACTCTGGAGAACGGACAGGTCCGGGTTCCGGAGGAGTTCCACCGCGCCTACAACCTCTTCTATGAAGGCGAATGGGTGGGGACCACGGAAAACCCGGACTACGGAGGTCAAGGCATGCCCAGATCAGTGGGCATGGGCGTCTTCGATTTTTTGGCAAGCTCCAACATAGCCTTAAACCTCTATGTAGGCCTCACCACCGGCGCCGGTCACCTGGTCGAGGAGTTCGGCACCGAACAGCAGAAGAACATGTTCCTAAAGAACCTATACACCGGAAAGTGGGGAGGAACCATGCTGCTCACCGAGCCCCAGGCCGGCTCCGACCTGGGCCAGATCAGCACCATGGCCTATCCCAACGAGGACGGGACCTATACCCTGTCCGGACAGAAGATCTTCATAACCGGCGGTGACCAGGACATGACGGAAAACATAGTCCATCCCGTGCTGGCCCGCATAGAGGGGGCGCCTGAAGGAACCGCCGGTATATCCCTATTCATCGTGCCCAAGTACTGGGTCCACGAGGACGGGAGCATGGGTGAGTTCAACGACATCGTCTGCACCGGTGTAGAGGAAAAAATGGGTATCCACGGCAGCTCCACCTGCACCATGACCCTCGGGGACAAGGGCAAGTGCAAGGGGCTGCTCCTGGGACAGGAGAACAAGGGCCTGCGCCAGATGTTCCTCATGATGAACGGCGCGCGCCTGCTCGTGGGAATGCAGGGCTTGGTCCTGGCCTCTGCCTCCTATATGAACGCGGTGAACTATGCACGGGAGAGAGTACAGGGCAGGGACCTGAGGAACATAGCGGACAAGAGTGCCCCGGCTGTGCCCATCATCCAGCATCCGGACGTACGGCGCAAACTGCTCAACATGAAGGTCTATGTGGACGCAATGCGCAGCCTGCTCTACTACGTCAACCTCTGCGAGGACATGAAGAACCTGGTGGATACCGAGGAGGAGAAGGAAAAGTACCAAAACATTATTGATGTGCTGATACCCATCTGCAAGGCGTACTGCTCGGATCGATCCCTGGACGTCTGCTCCCTGGGCATTCAGATCTACGGCGGATTCGGCTATACCCAGGACTACCCCCAGGAGCAGCTGTATAGAGACGCACGCATCACCCCCATCTACGAGGGCACCAACGGTATTCAGGCCATGGATCTCTTGGGCCGCAAGCTGGGGATGAAGAAGGGCAAGGCAATCATGGATCTCATGGGAGAGATCCAATCCACTATCGGCCAGGCCAAGGAGATCCCACAGCTGGCCCAGTCCGCGGAAGAAGTGGAAAAGGCTGTGAACAAGCTGGGGGACGTGGCCATGAACATCGGGGCAAAGGCAGCCTCCGAGGAGGTAATGAAGGCCTTCGCTAACGCCTACCCCTTCCTGGAGGTAAGCGGAGACGTGATCATGGCCTGGATGCTGCTGTCCCGAGCCCGTGTAGCCGCCCAGAACATGGAAAAGGCCAAGAAGAAGGATGTCGCCTTTTACGAGGGACAGATCAAGAGCCTGGAATACTTTGTAAACTCCGTGCTGCCCATCACCATGGGCAAGATGGATCTGATCAACAACCTGGACGCTACTGCGGTGGAGATCGAGGACGACCACTTCGGAGGCAAGTAGTCTCAGCTATCTCGTCCCAGCCGGCCGATTGCGGTGTGCAAGCGGCCGGCTGGGACAATTCCGCAGGGGATTGCTCTCGGCAATTCCAGTTTA
>CAYSPQ010000038.1:0-9815 GCA_964432965.1 uncultured Desulfohalobiaceae bacterium | reverse complement strand
GGGGCCAGCTTCATCGTGAGCGGGGAAGTTGTGGGCCAGCGTCCCATGTCCCAACACATGGAGGCCATGGGACGAATAAGCAGGGAAGCGGAAGTGAACGGTCTCCTTCTTCGCCCCCTTTGCGCCCCTCACCTTTCCCCCACTCCCATGGAGGAAAGCGGCCTGGTGGATAGGGAGAAGCTGCCCGACATAAAGGGCAGGAGCAGAAAGAGGCAGCTGGAGCTGGCCGAGCAGCTGGGTATCAGAGATGTCCCTACTCCGGCCGGAGGATGCCTGCTTACCGATCCGGAGTCCTCCCGTCGTTTCTGGCCCTTGCTCGCGAATATGGACTCACCCTCGGCCGGGGATTTCGAGTTGGCCAAGCTGGGCAGACAGTATTGGAACAAGGGTCACTGGATGATTATAGGCCGTAACCAACAGGATAATCAGGCCATTACGGATCTAGTCCAGTCCCGGGACATCGTGTTCAAGCTTGCGGATATACCCGGCCCGCTGGCGGTGGCCAGACAATACCGGCAAAAGTGGAGCTCGGAGATGATCGAGAGCGCCGCTCGCCTCCTTGTCTCCTTTTCCCCCAAGGCCAGAAGCGCCCGGGAGGAGGTGCGGATCAAGGCTGGATCCGGCGGATTCCTGCGTGACGTCTTTGTTCACCCCGATGAGGAAATAGATCCCGAATGGGGTGAGCCGCGACATGAAGATTTGCAGCAGGAGAAAAAGGAATACTTGCTCAGTTGACCACCAATGCGCCCCCACTTTTTTATTATGGTAGAGATTGACCGCACAATCGTTTTCATTCCGTGATACGCGACCATCTGTAAAGGCAAGCATATATGCCCGAAAGCAAACACGGCGGGAATCTGCGCGAATTGCACAGTCGCTGCGGACACCCGGAGCAGCCTCTTCTGGATTTCTCGGCCAATATCAACCCCCTTGGCCCTCCCTCCTGGATCAGGCAGAGCTTGTGGCAGAGCATGGAAGGGATAATGCATTATCCGGATCCCGGGGCGGAGTGCGTGATAGAAGCGGCCAGCAGCGCCTACCAGTTGCCCAGGGAAAGTATTGTGGCAGCCAACGGCAGCACGGAGATCCTCTATCTGGTTCCCCGCATCTTCGGATACAACCGGGCCTTGATTCCTGTCCCTTCCTATGTGGACTACGAAAGGGTCAGCCGTCTCTGCGAGCTGAAGGTAGATCATCTGTATCTGGATCCTGAGCGGGATTTTCGACTTTCCTTCACTCATCTGGAAAAGTGCCTCGAGGAGCCGGCCCTGGTTTTTCTGGGCCAGCCCAACAACCCCACAGGAGTCAGCTTTTCCCCGCAGGGGCTGCGGGAGACTGCTGCCGCCCATCCCGATTCCCTGTTTCTTGTCGACGAGGCCTTTGCCGACTTCGTGCCCGGATTGGAGCGGCTCTATCGCGACACTCCGGATAACGTGATAGTCCTGCTCTCCTTGACCAAGTTCTACGCCGTTGCCGGCCTGCGAGTGGGCCTGGCCGTGGCCTCCCCCTATCGAGCAGAACAGATGTTCCGTCATCTGCCTCCTTGGTCGGTGAACACCATGGCCCAGAACTTTGCCTGCCAGGCGCTCCTGGACAGTGACTACCACGAGCGAACCCGGGAGCGAGTGCCCGAGCTTAAACACGAGCTGCAGCTGCAGCTGGGCCGCTCGGGAGTGCAGGTATTTCCTTCGGAAGCCAATTACCTGTTGTGCCGTTTACCGGATGGCGGCCGGGACGCCTTTAACCTGCAGGAGGAGCTGCTGAGAAAGAACATCGCGGTGCGAACCTGCGCGGACTATGCTGGCCTGGACAGCTCTTATTTCCGGGTTGCGGTGCGGGAGGAGATGGAGAACGAACACTTGGTTTCCGCCCTGCAAGAGGTTCTTGCCGCCGGGACGGGTTCTGCGCCACGAGCCGGGCGCCGGAAGGGAGACAATCGCTCGAATTTCCCGGCCACTCCGGCCCTCATGTTCCAGGGGACCTCCTCCAATGCGGGCAAGAGCGTTCTGGCTGCGGCCATGTGCCGCATACTTCTGCAGGAGGGCTATAGCGTGGCCCCTTTCAAGGCCCAGAATATGTCCCTTAACTCCTTTGTTACCAGGGACGGGAAGGAGATGGGCAGGGCTCAGGTCCTACAGGCCCAGGCCTGCAAGCTGGAGCCGGATGCCTCCATGAATCCCGTGCTGCTGAAGCCCAATACGGATACCGGATCGCAGGTGATTGTCATGGGCACTCCGGTGCGCAACATGGAGGTGCAGGACTATATCCGCTACAAGCAGGAGGCGGGTCGCAGGGCAAGAATGGCCTACGACAGCCTGGCTGCGGAGCACGAGGTCATAGTTCTGGAGGGGGCAGGCTCTCCCGCGGAGATCAATCTCAAGGCCCACGATCTGACCAATATGTCCATGGCTGCCTACAGCCGGGCCAATGTTTTCCTGGTGGGCGACATAGATCGCGGAGGAGTGTTCGCCTCCTTCGTGGGGACAATGGCTCTGTTGGAACAGTGGGAGAGGGAGTTGGTATCCGGCTTCATCATTAACCGCTTCCGGGGCAAGGAAAGCCTCCTGCGGCCCGCAATCCAAGAAACTACCCGGCTTACCGGAAAGCCGGTCCTGGGGACCGTGTCCTATATTTCCCACCTGGGTTTGCCGGAGGAGGATTCCGTTAGCTTCAAGGCCGCCGGAACTGGGGGAAACAGGGCCGAATCCGGGGATCGGGTGACCGTGGCCTGCCTGGATCTGCCCCACATCTCCAATTTCACCGATCTGGATCCTCTCTCTCAGGAACCGGATGTGGCCTTGCGCATCGTGCGCCGGCCCGAAGATCTGGATCCCGTTCCGGATGTTCTTATCTTGCCCGGGAGCAAGAACGTCATGGGCGATCTGAAGCATCTGTTTTCCTCCGGTCTGGCCCGGGCCATCCGGAATCTGGTCTCCGGGGGAAGAACCTTTGTGGTGGGCATTTGCGGAGGATTCCAGATGCTGGGAGAGACCGTGGCCGATCCCCATGGCCTGGAGTCGAGGCAAGGGGAAACCGGCTCCGGCTTGTCCATTCTTCCCTTGATCACGGAGCTGAGCCGGGACAAGACCCTGAACCAGTCCTGGGCCTGGCATCTGGATTCCGATTGTCGGCTGAAGGGATACGAGATACACCACGGCAGAACGTACATAACTGGTGACACGGCAGTCTCCGCCATACGATCCGACGCGGGCGAGATCATCGGGTACGCGGATCCCGCGCGGAGAGTTTGGGGAACTTATTTGCACGGAGTATTCGATGCGGATGCCTTCCGGCGCTGGTTCCTGGACGGACTGCGCGAAGCCAAGGGCCTCCAGCCCCTGAAACAGCCGCAGATACGCTACGATCTGGAGGAGAGCCTGGACTCCTTGGCAGAAGTGGTGCGCGGGAGCCTGGACATGGATGCTATCCTTTCCCTGCTACGGCGCCGGAATAAGTGATTCCTCCTTCCAGCTTGCGGGCCAGATCCTTCAAGGTGGGGTCCTCGCCTTGACCCGCCTCCTCCAGGTTTCGAAAGAAGCTCTCCATGGGCTCCGGAGCGGGGTGGAAACGGAAGGCGCTCTCCTCCGCGTAATCGCGAAAGAGCTCCCGCAGCTTGCCCAAGGTCATGCTCTCCGGGGACACGGCCAGGACATAGCCCTGGTTCTTCATATCACCGGTTCGAATTACCAAACCCAGGTCCACCATAACGGAAAGGATGTGATTGATGGGTTTGAAGGGCAAACGTAGCTCTCCGGCCAGGTTCTCCGGGGAGACCTCCCCCCGGCCGGAGATAAAGGAGCGGCTGAGAAGGGCGGCTAAGGCCACGGTCAAGCGCTCCTTGCTTTTGATGTTGAACTTGCCCAGAGAGGCATTGAATAATCCGTACTTGCGCTGTTCCAGGGCTACGCAGATCTCCGCTCCCAGCAGGACCACCACCCAGCTCAAGAAGAGCCAGACCAGGAAAAGGGGAAGCTGGGCGAAGCTGCCGTAGATGGCATTGTATTGGCTGACCCCGATTTGGTAGTTGATGAATATGTTCTGCAATAGCTGCCAGGAAAGGCCGGCAAAGGCCCCACCTACTAAACAGCTCGCGACCTTGGTTTTTGTATTGGGCACGAATTTGTAGAGAACGAACATGGCCAGGCAGACCACTATGTAGGGCATGATGCTCAAAAGGCCCACATAGATATAGCCTACGGCGGAGATGTCAAGCAGGGTCTGCACAATATACAGGTTTTCCAGCGAGGCGGAAAAGCTGAAGGCAACTACGATCAGAAGAGGGGAGGCCAGGGTTACGGAGAGATAGTCGGTGAATTTGCGGCTAAATTTTCTGGGGGTGGTCACACCCCATATGGTGTTCAAGGTGTTCTCTATGGTTCCCAGAAGGGTGAAAACAGTGACCAACAGGACTCCCACGCCCACAACCCCTAGAGTGCCGGCGTCGGTGCGGTTTATATAGTCGATGATGTGCTGGACTATCACCTCCTGCTCCGCAGTTATTTCCAGCAGTAATTCGCGGATGTACATGGTGTCGTGAAAGCCCATGCCCTTGAGGATGGAAAAGGCCACGGCCAGGAAGGGGACAATGGACAGGGCGGTGATATAGGTCAGCCCGGCGGCGCGCATCAGGCACTGGTCCGCCTGGAAGGAGCTGACGATGTGTTTTGCCACCAGATACACCTTGTTAAAAAGCTCTCGGTATTGCACGTGGCTTCCTCCCTCGGATTAGACAGATGTAAAGTAAGTTTGCAACGGCTTTTTCCCTGCACTTTTTCAAGTTAGCAGAGGTGGAGGGGAATGTGAAAGATGCGGATAACCTGCTGGACGAATAGATTTGAAAAGCATGAATGGAATAGACAGGGAGGAAACCGGGGAATGGATATCAATTGCGACATGGGCGAGAGCTTCGGGGTTTATGCCATGGGTAGGGATAGGGAGGTAATGCCTCATATCACTTCGGCCAACGTGGCTTGTGCTTGGCATGCCGGAGATCCCGCAGTCATGCGGGCCACAGTGGAGCTGGCGGCGGATCACAGTGTCGGAGTGGGTGCCCATCCGGGATATCCGGATCTGCTGGGGTTCGGCAGGCGCAGGATGGATTGCAGCCCGCAGGAGACCGCGGACTATGTCTTATACCAGATAGGTGCCTTGCAGGCCTTTTGCCGCAGCCGGGGAACAAGTCTGCAGCACGTAAAGCCGCATGGAGCGCTCTACCATGCGGTCATGGAAGACCCGGAGCTGGGTCGGGCAGTGGCGGAAGCGGTGCGGCAGGCAGACCCGAAGCTCATAATTATGACCCTGGCCGGACCCAAAGGGGAGGGTATGGCAGAGATGTGCCGCGAAGCAGGTGTGCGCGTAGCCAGGGAGGCGTTTCCGGACAGGGCCTACAAACCGGACGGGACCCTGGCTTCCCGGGCAGAGAAAGGCGCTGTCCTGCACGACCCCGAAGAAATTGCCCGCAGGGCGCTGTACATGGCCCGGGATCAAGTGGCCCTGACCCCGGAACAGGAAATGGTCCCGGTTCAGGCCCAGACCCTGTGTGTGCACGGAGACAGCCCCGAGGCGGTGCAGGCGGTTCGATCCATCGAGGAGACATTGCGGGAAAACGGGATCCTGCCCGCCCCGCTGCAAGAACTTTTTTTCCAGCACGACAGCTGAAAGGGAGACAAAGTTCTCCGCAGAAAACTATTTGACGTTGGGGAAAAATCGCAAGAGAGCAATCATGCAGGACACCGAGGCAGTGACTCCCCGCATTCGATACTGCGCGGACTGGGGGCTTTTGGCCGAGTTCGGCTCCAGCATCGATCCGGATCTTAATTCCTGGACCAGGCTGGTGGCGCAAAGGCTGCAGAAAAACAGCTTGCCCGGAGTCCTGGAGATCGTGCCAGCCTACGCCTCCTTTCTGGTTATCTACGACCCTCTGGAGCTGGACACCAAGACCCTGGAACGGGCCATTTTGTCCTGCTGCCGGCAGTTTGCAGTTGCGGAGGCTGGCAAGAGGGCAAGGGTGGTGGATATACCAGTGTGTTATGAAGGAGAGCTCGCCCCGGATCTGGAAAATGTGGCCGGAAGGAACGGATTGGACGTGCGGCAGGTGATCCGCATCCACACCGGCACCGATTACCTGGTCTACATGCTGGGCTTCGCCCCTGGATTTCCCTATCTGGGCGGGCTGGACGAGCGCCTGCACACCCCCAGGCTGGATACTCCCAGGGAATTGGTGCCCGCTGGGTCCGTGGGAATAGCCGGTTCCCAGACCGGAATCTACCCGCTGTCCAGCCCGGGGGGTTGGCAGATCATCGGCAGGACTCCGCTGCGGCTTTTCGATCCCGGCCTGGAAAATCCGGTTCCCTATTATGCTCCCGGGGACAGGCTTCGGTTCTACGAGATAAGCAGGGAAGAATTCCATCGCCTGGAGCAAATTGAGTATGGGTGATAGCACCTTCCTGGTTCTGGATCCGGGTCCTTTCAGCACCGTGCAGGACATGGGCCGCTTCGGCCATCAAGGGTTGGGTGTGCCCGTATCCGGAGCTTTGGACAGCTACTCCGCCCGAGTGGCCAATTTCCTGGTGGGCAACTCCTCGGAAGAGGCGGTTCTGGAAATGACCGTAAGGGGATGCTCCCTGGCTGTTCTGAGGCCGGCCTGGGTGGCTATTGCCGGGGCAAGAGCCCAAGTCAGACTCAACAGCCTCCCTATATCAGGATGGAGCTCTTTTGCCGTGGAGGCAGGGGATCTTTTGCGTATTGGGCAGGTTGAACTAGGTTGCCGAATATATCTGGCGATTAACGGCGGCTTGGACGTCCCCCGCATCCTGGGCAGCCGCTCCACTTATGCTCCGGCCTCATTGGGAGGATTGCAAGGCAGGGCCTTGCGGAAGGGCGATTTTCTGCCCAGCGGCACAGGTGGCAGTCCCCCGGAGAGAACTGGGGTTCCGGAAGAGCTCGTGCCGGAAATGGGTGGAGGCATCACCCTGCGCTGCGTTCCCGGACCGCAGGAGGATATGTTTGAGGACAGTGGCCATGGTCTTTTCCGGTCGGAATACAGCGTGACCCAGAGGACGGACAGGCGGGGCATAAGGCTGCAAGGGCCGGCAATAGAGCACTCTCATCACAGCCCCGGAGGTATTGTTTCCGAACCGGTGCTGCCCGGCAATATCCAGGTGCCGGGCGACGGCCAGCCCATTGTCCTTCTCCGGGAGCAGACCGTGGGGGGCTACCCCAAGATCGCCACCGTCATCTCCAGCGATCTCTCCCGGCTGGGCCAGGTGGTGCCCGGGGACAGGTTGAGCTTTGAGCCCGTGGATCTGGACACGGCTCGTCAAATCGGAAGACGGTCCGAAGAGAGGCTCTCCATCTTGCACCGCTGGCTGTGGGGCCATGAATGTTGATTACCTCTCGTTATCCAATATACGTTTGCTCTAATCCTGTGTGCCGGGCAATTCAGCTGACATTTACAATCGCTGAATTCAGGTTATTGAAAGATTGAGCAACTTGTATGGTCCTTAAGCACCTATCCTTAAAGGAGAACTTGAATGCGGGTTGTTTTTATCTCTGCCAATACCGAGCAGATCAACATGCCGGTGCTGCCCATAGGCATGGCCAGAGTGGCGGCAGCAACGGAGAAAGCCGGTCACGAGGTGAAAATACTCAACCTGATGCGCCCCGAGCACGCAAGCCATTCCCTGGAGGATGCCCTTGTCGGCTTCCGGCCTGATGTGATCGGAATATCCGTGCGCAATATCGATGACCAGAACAGGGAATGTCCCCATTTCCTTCTGCCGCCTGTGGGGCAGGTGGTAGGGGAATGCCGGCGGCTCAGCCGTGCGCCCCTGGTTTTGGGAGGGCCGGGATACAGCATTTTCCCCGAGGCGATTCTGGATTATCTGCAGGCGGACTACGGCATCTGCGGGGAAGGGGAACATGCCTTTCCCCTCTTGCTGGCCAGGCTTGAGGATAATCTTACCCCCACGGATGTGCCTGGGCTCGTCTTGCCCGGAAGAAAGTATAAGCGCGAGCCGCAGCGCATTCGGAACCTGGATGAATATCCCCTTCCGGAGCCCGGCAAGCATCTGCACGTTCCCGCGGACATAAACCGGGAGGAGGTCTGGGTCCCCTTCCAGACCAGACGCGGCTGTCCCATGTACTGCAATTACTGCTCCACTCCCTTTATTGAGGGCGATTCCATACGACGCCAGTCCGTGACTGCCGCAGTGGCTAATCTCAAGGCATACGCGGGGGCAGGGTACAGGCAGTTTTTCTTTGTGGACAACACCTTCAACCTGCCCGCTTCGCATGCTGAGGCGCTCTGTGACGCCATAATCGAGGCTGGGCTGGATATTGCCTGGCAGGGAATTGTCTATCCCACACGGATAGATCCGCAACTGGCGGAAAAAATGTCCCGGGCCGGGTGCGCGGGGGTGGCCCTGGGGTTTGAAAGCGGCAGCCCCCGGGTTCTGGCAGAGATGAACAAGCAGTTCTCAGTGGAAGAGGTGCGGCAGGCGGCCAAGGTATTGGGGGATTGGGGCATATCGCGCATGGGCTTCCTGTTGCTGGGTGGACCTGGCGAAACCAGGGAGACTGTGCAGGAGAGCATTGAATTAGCCGATTCCCTGGACCTGGAAACCGTCAAAGTTACCGCCGGGGTTCGTATTTATCCGCATACCGCCTTGGCCGAGCAAGCTGTTGCCCGGGGAATGGTGGACAGCAATCAGGACTTGTTGCAGCCTGTGTTTTATCTGGAGCCAGACCTCGATGGCTGGTTACAGGAGACAGTGTTCCCGCTTGTGGAGGAGAGGCAGAATTGGTACATGTGAAGCGCTCCATAATCAGGGACCTCCTCTAGGGTTGCTGAGGAGATCGCTTCTGCCCATGACCCTGTCATGTCGGATCAGGCGCTTCAGAAGTTCAATCAGGATTTGAAGCTTGCACGGTAATCTGGACGAGGCAAAGAAAGAGGGAGAGCGGCTATGAAGACGAAGATTGTGTTGGTTGCCGGATTGCTCTGCTTCCTGTTTTTCCCTTTGTCGGCAAAGGCCCAGGAGCGGTTTGACTTGACCCTGGTTACCTTCTGGCCGGCTTCTCACTTTCAAGTGGAAAAGGGTCATGAACGCTGGATCGAGGAAGTGGAGGAGAGGACCGATGGCCGGGTCAGGATAAGCGTGCAAGCCGGAGAGGCACTGCTCGGGGCCTCCGAGATATATAGCGGGGTTGCCCAGGGTGTGGCGGATATTGGGACTACTTGCCCCGCTTATACCCCGGGGGAGTTCCCCTTGATGGAAGCCTTCGAGCTCCCGGGTTACAGGAACGAAAACGCAGTTGCCGCCTCCCTCACCGTGAACGAGGGTCGCAAGAGAATAAAACGGGAGCTGGAAATAGATGAATTCGAGGAGGTCAAGCCGCTTTTCTTCTGGGCCACTGGCCCCGGGGATATCATGAGCAGTGACCCCATACGTTCGCTGGAGGATCTGCAAGGGATGTCCATAAGGAGCGTGGGAGCAACGGTGCCTCCCCTGGAGCGGCTGGGAGCCGACCCTACCGGCCTGCCCATGTCCGAGTCCTATCAGGCCTTGGCGCAGGGGATTGTGGACGGAATCTTGGCCCCCAGGGAAGTCCTGGAGGGTTTCCGGTTGGCGGAAGTTGTGGATTACGCCACTCCGAGCAGAATATACAATGTGGTTTTCATGAAGGTAATGAACAAGGATACCTGGAACTCTCTGCCCCCGGATGTCCAGCAGGTATTCGAGGAATTGAACTATGAGTTTGCCTACAGGTATGGCAAGCTTGTAGCCGAGAACGACCGCCTGGGTCTGGAGTAC
>CAYSPQ010000037.1:633-10272 GCA_964432965.1 uncultured Desulfohalobiaceae bacterium | reverse complement strand
TTGGAATTTTTGAACGCCCTGTCTGATAAGGACTTTTTCAACAGCCTGCTAAAGGGTCATAACCGCAACCGGATCGCACTCCGGATCACTCTTGAGCTTGGTAGCCTCGGCAGATCAGTGTTTTCATAGCCTGGAAGGAACCGGGGTCTTTGCATAGTACGCCACTGATTTAAGCTATCGTTTCATGAATTGTTGTTCCCGGCAATCCGGGCTCAAAGGATTTAAATCTTCAGGGCAGCTCAATGACCCGAGAAAATTGTTGCAAAAGAGCAAGAGTTTGAGAAGCGATCCCTGGGACCGGGTTGAAGTGATTTGCTCGCTTTGTTCAAAGTGCGCGCTAGTCCAGAGAGGGTCTCTCCTGCACCTCGGTATAGGCTTCGATAATATCGCCCACTTTGATGTCGTTGTACCCGGCCAGGCTGGCGCCGCACTCGAATCCCTTACTCACCTCTTTGGCGTTTTCCTTGAATCGCTTCAGAGAATCCAGCTTGCTGGTCTGGATTACCACGCCGTCGCGCAGAAGTCTCACATTTGCATGACGTTGCAGCTTGCCGTCCAGGATGTAGCATCCAGCTACAGTGCCCACTTTGGGAATGCTGAAGGTCTCGCGCACTTCCGCTTGTCCTAGGTAAACCTCCCGATAGACAGGGGAGAGCATACCGGCCATGGCTTCCTTGATCTCGTTGACCAAGTGATAGATTACGCTGTAGTAGCGGATGTCCACCCCTTCCTTCTCTGCTATTTCTCGGATCTTGGCCGTGGGTCGCACATTGAAGCCGACCAGGACCGCATCCGAGGCGGAGGCAAGCTTGATGTCCGATTCCGAGATGCCTCCTATACCACCGTGGATGATCTTTACTCTCACTTCCTCAGAGGTCAGCTTGTTTAAGGCTTCCTTGGCTGCTTCCAGGGAGCCCTGTACATCCGCTTTGACCACCAGATTGAGGTTCTTGAGCTCCTTTTCCTCCTTGGCCTTGAAGAAGCTCTCCAGTGTTACCTTGCTCTCCTTGGCCAGCTCCTTTTCCCTTTGCTTTTGTTGCCTGGATTCCGCGATCCGCTTGGCCACTTTCTCCTCTTCCACAACAACGAATTCGTCCCCGGCGTAGGGTACTCCGTCCAGCCCTTGCACCTCTACCGGCATGGAAGGGCCAGCGCTTTCTATCTTCTGTCCCCTGTCGTTGAACAGTGCTCGCACTCTTCCGTGATGGAGCCCGCAAACCATTGAGTCTCCTGCGCGCAACGTGCCTTCCTGGACTAGGACTGTAGCTACGGGACCCCGCCCCTTGTCCAGCTTGGCCTCTACAATATGGCCCTTGGCCCGCTTGTTGGGATTGGCTTGCAGTTCCAGCACCTCGGACTGCAACAAGATCATTTCCAGGACTTGATCCAGACCCTCCCTTTGCTTGGCGGAGATATAGGTGAAAATAGTGTCTCCACCCCATTCCTCGGGGACAAGACCCTGCTCGGCAAGTTCCCGCTTGACCCGTTCCGGGTCTGCGTTGTTCTTGTCCACCTTGTTCACCGCCACCATCAGTGGTACTCCCGCAGCTTTGGCGTGATTGATGGCTTCCCTGGTCTGGTCCATCACTCCGTCGTCCGCAGCCACTATCAGAATGACTATATCGGTGACCTGGGCTCCGCGGGAGCGCATTTCGGTAAACGCTTCGTGTCCGGGGGTGTCCAAAAACACAATAGTGTGGTCCCGGATATTCACGTAGTAGGCCCCTATGTGCTGGGTGATTCCACCGGCTTCCTTGTCCATGATGTGGGACTCTCGGATGCCGTCCAGAAGGGAGGTCTTGCCGTGATCCACGTGGCCCATGATGGTGACCACCGGGGGCCGAGGCTGCAGCTCTTCCGGGCTGTCCTCTTGCGAGGAGACAAGGAATTGTTCTTCGGAGAATCCAGTCTTTTCCACCTCGTATCCGTATTCCGAGGCGATAATGGAGGCTGTGTCCAGATCCAGGGATTGGTTGATAGTGGCCATTATTCCCAGATCCATCAGGCTCTTGATGATCTGTTGACCTTTTACTCCCATCTCCTGTGCCAGATCCGAGACGCGGATGGCTTCCTCCATCCTTATTTTTCTTTTGGCCGCCTTTTGCGGCTGAGCAGTGGACCGGGGCTCCTCCTTGGCGGCCTTTCCGGGCCTTTCCGCCGCGGCAGTTGCAGGTGCAGGCTTTTTCTTCCCCGGTTGCTTCCTGGTTCTCTTGCCCTTCTTGCCTTCGCTCTTCTTGGGTTTTTCCAGTGGTTCCTGCGCGACCTCCTGTTCATCGTAGAGGGTGGACACGTCCACAGTGCGCTTTTCCTTGCCTTTCTTTCCCTTTTTCTTTTCCACCTTTTGCGGTTTATCCTCGCTGGGAGCTGACTCCTGCACAGGGGAGGCCTCTTGATCTACAACTTGTTCGGAAGGGGCTTCTTGTTCCTGCGAGGGAGATACTGGCTCTGCCGTTTCCGGACGCGAGATGACAGTCACTGAGGGGTGCTCAGCCTTTTTGGGCTTCTTGCGCGAGCGTTTGCGGCGCTTTGTCCTGGGTGTCACCTGCTCCATGTCCTGCTGGTCAGTCGTCGGGGAGGTAGAGAGAGACTCGTCTGCGGCAGGCCCATCTGCTAGTGCCTCTTGTTCCTGTTGAGCTTCGCTCTGGGTTGGCGACTCGGCCCGGGGAGAGCTCTCCGCAGAGGGTTCTTCCCGTGCAGATTCGGATCCGGGGGACTTCTCCGCCTGCTCTTCGGCCGGGGGTTTTTGCTCTCCCCCCTTGTCCCTGCGTCGACGCCGTACAATGACTCCGGAAGAGGTTACCTTGCTCTGGGAAGCCTGTTGCCCTGATCCAGACCGGAGTCGCTGCCGTACGCGCTCGGCCTGTTCCTCGGTCAAGCCGCTCATATGGCTTTTTACCGGGACGTTGTCTTCCCGCAGCATGTGGAGCAGTTCTTTGTTGGACACTCCTAGTTCTGCGGACAGTTCACGTACGCGCATCGTGCTCATATCTTCCCCCTACACTTCCTCTGCCAACCCCGAAAGGCACGTTTTGAGCTTTTACATTCGGGACTGGGGCATACGTACAAGCCGCGTCCGGATAACTTTTGCTCGGGATCTTTTTCCCAGCGAGGGACGTTCTCCTCGGTCATCATACAAACATAGCGTTCCAGTTCAGGCTTGGGAAACCTTTGACGACAGACATGGCACATCCTGTAAGGTGTGTGCGGCAACGGAAACTCTCCCGACTTAGCTCCTTGTTCCAAACTTCCCTCTCGCATTGTCCTTGGCCGTGTCCCGGGGTCAGGACTGCAACAGATTTAAGGCATATTTGAGCTCAGAGATCTTGTCCGTAGTCATTCCCTTTATGGCCAGAAGTTCCTCCTCGGAAGCGTTGCGTATTTCTTCCACGGAGTTGAACCCGGATTCTAAAAGGTTTTCATAGGGAATGTCGGTTATCTTGCTGAGCTGTTCGAATTCCTGATTAACATTGCGCATCTCGCCGTAGCGGCTTTCGGTGATCACGTCAATATTCCAGCCCAGAAGCTTGCTGGCCAGCTTTACGTTCTGACCCTTCTTTCCGATGGCCAGGTAGTGCTGGTTGTCCGGGACTACCACCTCCAAGGATTTCTCCTCTTCGTCCACGGTGATGCTGGATATCCGGGCTGGAGCGAGAGCATTGACCGCATAAGTGGTGATATCCGGGCTCCAGAGGACGAGATCGATCTTTTCTCCCTTGAATTCCTGGACTATCTTGTTGATTCTGGATCCCCGTACTCCCACGCAGGAGCCAACGGGATCCACATCCCGGTCCGTGGAATAAAGAGCGACCTTGGCTCTGTAACCGGGATCTCGTGCCACTCCCATGATTTTTATGGTCCCGTCGCTTACTTCCGGGACCTCGAGCCGGAAAAGGGCTTCCATATAAGCAGGATGGGAGCGGGAGAGCACGATCTGCGGCCCCTTGCTCTCCTTGTGGACTTCAAGGATGTACCCCTGGATTCGATCCCCGCGTTTGTAGTGCTCCTTGGGTACCTGTTCCTCCTTGGGAAGGACGGCTTCCGTGCGGCCCAGGTTGATAATCCATCCGGCCCTGTCCCGTCTTTGGATGATGCCGCTGATAATCTCTCCCTTGCGGTCCTTGTATTCCTCGTAGATTATTTCCTGCTCCGCGTCGCGCATGCGCTGGATAATCACCTGTTTGGCGGACTGGGCGGCAATGCGTCCAAGATCCTCCACATGTAGCTTGAATCCCAATTCGTCTTCCAGTTGAACATTGGAATCTATCTCCCTCGCCTCTTCCAGGGAGATCTCGGTGTTGGGGTCCTCCACCTCCTCCACCACGATCTTGAATTGATGGGCCTCAATGTCGCCTGTCTCTTCGTTGAAGTTGACTTCTATGTCAAGCTTGTTGCGGAACTTCTTGTTCACTGCTGCTCGCACCGCCTCTTCCAGGGTGTCCACAAGAACATCCCGGTCTATTCGGCGCTCCTTGCTGATATGATCGATGGATTTCTTGAGTTCCAAGCTCATTTGAATCCTCCGCGATAGGAAAATATTGCGGCCTATGATGCCTTGTCTTTAACTCTATCAGGGCGTTGAAAATCTTCCAATTGCTGCGTTGCTTCAAAAAGTTCAAACTCTTCCGTAGGGGATACTACGCTAAAGACCTTGAACTTTTTTCGCGCCTTGCACTTGGAATTTTTGAACGCCCTGTCTTATAATGACTTTTTCAACAACCTGCTATGAAGCAAACGCTTCCTTTACGTCTTTGCCGCCTGGAAAAACTACCTGTGTCTACTCGAAAACAAGGTGAATAACTTGGATCTGTTCCCAGCTAAAAGCCTGGGGGCCTTGCTCAGTTTGCAAATGGAGCCTGTTCTCATGTCCGGATAGAACCCTCCCCTTCCATTTCCTTTTGCCTTCCACAGGCGACCTGGTCTTCAGGCTCACTGTTCGATCCGTGTATTCCAGGACTTGTTCCAGTGTGAAAAAGGGGCGTTCCAGGCCGGGAGAAGAAACTTCCAGGGTATAGGAACCCGGAAGCGGGTCTTCGGCATCCAGGATGTTGCTCAAGTGCCGGCTCGTTTCGGCACATTGCTCTATACTGACCCCGTCCGGAGAATCTATGTACACGCGCAAAGTGCCCCGAGGGGCGGAAGGGACCTGAAGCCCCCAGAATGTAAGGCCCATGGATTGGATCAAAGGGGCAAACAAATCCGAGAGTTGTTTGTGCAGAGTTTCTTGTCGATACAGGCTCATGGGTCAAAAAGTGGTTTGTTTTCAAAAAAAAGAGTGGACCAAGTGGTCCACTCCCGTATACTGACTTTTATACCCTCCGAGAGTGGAGCGGGTGACGGGACTCGAACCCGCGACCGCAAGCTTGGGAAGCTTGCACTCTGCCAACTGAGTTACACCCGCTCGAAACAAATAAAATTATGCGCCTTAGAAGGGGTTGTGTCAAGGGGGATCCCCTTGCATGACACCATTTCTTTCGGAACTCATCCCCATATTGCAAAGCTGGGTGGGTGGAGCTGGCTACTCCTCTTCTTCGGGAAAAGGGAGCGTCAAGAAAGGGATAGCTGATTTGAGGATGGAAACTAGCTAACTGGCTGCTCTCCCTGCCTGACTCTTTTGATTTGAGCCCCTGCTCGGGACAGCTTTTCCTCCATACGTTCGTATCCCCTATCCAAGTGGTGAATTTGCTGGACAGTGGTTGTTCCCTTCGCAGCCAGGCCGGCCAGGACCAGGGAGGCACTGGCCCGTAAATCGGAGGCTTGAACTGGCGCCCCTATCAGGGGAGTATTGCCCTGGATTTGGGCGGTGTCTCCGGTGATGGTGATCACGGCGCCCAGTCGCATTAGCTCCAGGGCATGCAGGAAGCGGTTTTCGAAGATGGTTTCTCGTATGTTGCCCGTGCCCCGGGCTACACACATCAGGGCCATGAACTGGGCCTGCATATCCGTGGGAAAACCAGGATAGGGCCGGGTAACTATGTTCGTGCAGGCAAGCTCCTTTTCAGCGCGCACGTGCACCGCATTTTGATCGGCTTCCACGGAAAGGCCCATTTCCCGTAATTTGGCAATAATTGCCTCCATGGCGGTTAGGGGGCAGTTCAGCAGATCTAGCTCTCCCCCACTGATCCCGGCTGCAGCCATGTAGGTTCCGGCCTCTATCCGATCCGGCATGACTGTATAGTTGCAGCCCCGCAGGGAGTTAACCCCCTGGATACGGAGGACGCCAGTTCCCTGACCGCTTATTCTGGCTCCGCATGAGTTCAGGAAGTCGGCCAGATCGCGGACTTCCGGTTCTTGAGCCGCATTCTCCACAACTGTCTCCCCCTCGGCCAGGACAGAAGCCATGAGAAGGTTCTCCGTGCCGCCCACAGTGGGGAAGTCCAGGACTACGTGGGCTCCGCGGAGCCTGGAGCATTTGCCCACAATATCCCCGGATTCGATCTCGAAGCTGGCGCCCAACTTCTCCAAGGACCTTAGATGCATGTCAATAGGACGGCTGCCTATGGCGCATCCGCCAGGCATGGCTACACGGGCCCGGCCCAGCCGGGCCAGCAGAGGACCCAGGCACAAAATGGAGGCCCGCATGGTCCGCACCAGCTCATACGGGGCCTCCGGGGATAAGTCGGATCCGGCCAGCACGAAAAGCCGCTTTTCCTCGCGCCTGCAGTCGCAGCCAAAAAGGCGCAAAAGCTCCACAGTAGTGCGTATGTCCTCCAGATGCGGCAGGCCGTCCAAGACCACTTCCTCCGGCACAAGCATGCTGGAGAGCAAAATGGGGAGCGCCGCATTCTTGGAGCCGCTTATGCGAATGGTTCCGTACAGGGGGTATCCCCCTTGGATGGTTAGCTGATCCATGTAGCCCTTGACCCTGAGGGAGATTGCATTTATTGTGTATATAGATAGACGGTGGGTGTAGCTCAGTCGGTCAGAGCACCAGGTTGTGGCCCTGGGAGCCGGGTGTTCGAGTCACCTCACCCACCCCATTTGTATTATAAGGCCGCGCATGGGGCGCGGCCTTTTTTTGTCCCTGTTTACACTTGCGCAGTGTTCTGGCCCTTGCGCGGCTTGCGCACGTCCCCCACCCGGATGGTGAACTTGATCTTGTCCAGGTATTCCAGAAGAGGAATACTGTATTTCCGGCTCAATCCGGTCAACTCCTTGAAATCCTTGGGCCCCAGCTCCTCGTGTTTCTGGAAGTACTGTTCTACCAGATCCTTTATCCTCTCCAAGGCCTGGGAGCTGAAGTACAAGCCATCCTTGATCTTGACCAGTCTCCCCTCCTCGGTAAGTAGCTGCAGTATGGGAGCAGCCTCCTTGCTCTCGATATTCAGGGCCTGCAGCACGTCGTTCAGATTAGGGGGAGTCGTGCCTGCCTTCTCGTACTGTTCCAGGATGGACTCCTTTAGCTGGGACTGGTCCTGCCCCAGGGTTACGCGGTGCTCCGGAAGACGCAGAACCTCCTGTTCGGCGACCAGGAGCCCCTTTCGGAGGCAAAGCTCCAGTAAGAAGTGGAAAAGCTTTGGAGGGAGATTTCTGCCCCAGTCCGAGGCGAGTCTGCCCCGAGATACACCAGCTTGAAGGGGATTTTCCCTGTGGTAGCTCCGTACGTATTCCTCCAGCTCAGCACTGAGCCCCTCCACTACTTCTGCCGCGACATAGCGCTGGCCTTCCCGGTCGAAGCAGAATATCCTTTGCTGAGAAGAGAGATCCTGCAAGAGCTTGGAGAGCTTTTTGGAGGAAATGTTGCTCAGCACCTGGAGCTGTCGCATATCCAATCCGCGACTTCCGGCCCAATTCAGCTGGGTAAGTATCACGGTTTCCGGATCTCCCTGGGCCAAAGTCCGCAAGGTTTCCAATTGAGAGGAGAAGCGCTTGATTTTCACTCCCAAGGGATTGAGGAGCCTGCCGCCCGCGATGGTGCGCAGGGGTGAATGTCCACGGATTACGAAGCGATCCCCGAATACGCCAGCCATGGGGGTGGAGAAGCGGATCTGGGCCAATCCGGACTCCCCGGGTGCCAGTTCCTCTGCATCCAGCAGATAGACCCGGGCCAAGGTTTCCCGGGTGCCGTGGTGAAAATGGATTTCCCTTCTGTGCTTCAAGGGTCTTGGAGCAGAGGAAAGGCAGGTTATTTCCACGTCCCAGGTAGGGGAGGGGAGGAGTCTGTCCGGATGAGCCAGGGTGTCGCCGCGATCGATATCCTCAACCTCCACCCCTGCTAGATTGAGAGCTGTCCGGCGCCCAGATTCGACTTTGTCCTCGGGATGTCCATGCACCTGGATGCCTCGAATCTTGGCCTCCATCCCCCGGGGATGTATCTGCACAGTATCCCCAAGGTGCACTTCTCCCGCGATCAGGGTACCGGTTACCACTGTTCCATGTCCGCGAAGAGTGAAGACCCTGTCCACGGGAAGACGGAACAGATCTGGCTTCTCCCTTTGCCTGAGGTTTCGGGCTTTTTCCAGCAGGGTGTTCCAGAGCTCTGGTACACCCTCTCCGGTGTGGGCGGATACCGGGATAATGGGGGCATTGCCCAGGAAAGTGTCCGAGAGGTGTTCCTTGAGGTCCTCCTTGGCCAGTTCCAGAAGCTCCTCGTCCACTGCATCCGTCTTGGTCAGGGCAACCAAGCCCTTGTCTATGCCCAGCAGGGAGCAGATCTCCAAGTGCTCCCTGGTTTGCGGCATAACCCCTTCGTCTGCGGCCACAACCAGCAAAACAAAATCGATTCCGGCTGCTCCCGCGACCATGTTCTTCACAAATTTTTCGTGGCCGGGCACGTCAACTATTCCCAGACGACGCCCTTCCGGCAGATCCAGAAAGGCAAAGCCCAGCTCGATGGTTATGCCCCGCTTTTTCTCGTCCTTTAGCCGATCGCAATCGATTCCGCTCAAAGCACGGATGAGCGTGGTTTTGCCATGGTCGATGTGTCCGGCGGTTCCCATTATGATGGGCATGCTGGCCTTTTCTCCTCTAAGGTGCCTAATCCGAGATCGGGAAAGATTGAGTCTTGTCTGCGGCAAGCAAGCGCAGAGACCATCCTATAGTTAGCTGAAGCGTTTTGCAATATTTCCCACAAGTTTTCGCCCTCGTTGTGATTCCTCCGGCGTGCCGGCGCAACATGGGATAGAGGAGAGAAGCCGGGCTTGACATGGTATTTCCTTCTTCCATAGGATGTATTAAAATTTCGGACCCCATTAATTATAGCAAACATCGCGGGTGAAAGCGCAGCACGTTCTTGTGCTACTATATTGGAAGGCTGCCTAGCGGCCAAGGTTTCGGAACAGGGGATCACACATCTGAAGACAAAGGGGCGAAATATATGGACAAGGAACTTGTCGGGCAAAGAACTTTCATTCTCTTGGGAGGAAGCGGCAGCGGGAAAACTTCTCTGGCGGAAGCCGGTCTTTTTGCCTCGGGGGCAATCACCAAGATGGGCAGTATCCAGGAAGGCAATACCGTGCTGGATTTCGAGCCGGAAGAGATAAAGAAAGAAGGCAGTATTCAGCCCTCCTGCACAACATATACCTGGCAGGGGCAGAAACATTTTTTGCTGGATGTTCCCGGTGATCCCAATTTTCAGGGCGAGCTTCCCTATATGCTGGCAGCAGTTGACGCCGGAGTCTATGTCTTCGATGCAGTGGATGG
>CAYSPQ010000037.1:0-623 GCA_964432965.1 uncultured Desulfohalobiaceae bacterium | reverse complement strand
CCCAGGACAAGAGATTATGGAACGAGATCCGGCAATGGGGGCTTCCCTTGTTGACGGTTGTGAACAAGATGGATCGGGAGCGTGCAGATTTTGATCAATTGCTGCAACAAATTCGGGATACACTCGGCTCCAAGCCTGTGGTGCTTTATGCTCCCATTGGTACCGGCGAAGGATGGCAGGGAGTAGTGGATGTTATTGAGCAAAAAGCCTATTTTTTCCAGGAAGGTGGCGGAACAAAGGAGGGAGAGCTGCCCCAGGACTTGAGCGAAAGGGTTCAGGAATTGCATGATGTTGCCGTGGAAAATATTGCCGAGTCCGACGAGGAGTTGACGGAAAAGTATCTGGAAGAGGGGGACCTGGAGCCCGAGGAGAAGCAAAGGGGGCTCCGCAGGGGGGTTCTCTCCGGAGAGCTCTCTCCTGTTCTGCCTCTATCCGCCCTGGAGGGCAAGGGAGTAGATCTTCTTCTGGAAAAGATCCAGGAGCTGTTGCCCTCTCCTCTGGAACGTCAGCCCTGGCCGGGCGAAGAGGGGGACGAGCGGGCCTCCTCTCCGGAAACCCCGCTGGCCTGTTTCGTGTTCAAGACGATTACTACTCCCTTTGGCGGACAGATGAACCTGTTGCGA
>CAYSPQ010000036.1:0-10482 GCA_964432965.1 uncultured Desulfohalobiaceae bacterium | reverse complement strand
GGTCGCAGCCCTGTTCCTCCGCCTCGGCCACGATACCCCGGTCTATGTTCTTGTTCTTGCGGACCACCTCCCGCCAGTCCAAATTCAATGCGGCATCTTCCACCCCGAGGTTCTCCCGGTGCTGCTGCACGATCTTCTTCATTATCTTGCTCGAGGTCATCTTGCCGATCAAAGTGTTGCGGGCCTCCTGCTCCAACTCCTCCTTCAGCGATTTCCAGCGTTCTTCACCGACCACGGAGCGGAAGTGATCCTCGAACTGCATGGGGACCTCCTTGTCTATTACGTGGAGCAGAACAATCGCTGCCCCGTGTTGGCTGGCCAAGAAAATGGAGGACTCCAGCGCCGGGATGCATTTGTCGGAAAGATCCGTTGCGAAAAGAAGCGATCTTATGGGTCTGAACATAAAGTATCCTCTGGGAGAAGCGGTTTACTGTATTTTCTCGGGTATTCGGCCATAGTGAGCGGGAGAATGCATTGCATTGAGCATCACGAGTTGGGTGGAACCCGGCTTCATTCCCCTTCACTTCTGTGGTGGATGCCAGCAACCTTTTTCAGCTCCACAATGAAGGCTATCCCCGCCCCCGGCTTGTGCAGCTCGGCCTTTTCCAGGATGTGGGAAAGAACCCCCTCGCTGATCTCCTGGGGAACTATAGTCAGCACTATCTCCTTTTCCGGTTCTATGGGTATGCCCATAATGGTCTGCGTCTCCCTGATTCCGGTTCCCCGACCGTAGAGGATGGTGCCTCCCTCGGCTCCGGCCTCCTTGGAGGCCTTGACGATCTTTTCGCTGTAGTGCTTGTTCACGATGCTGACTATGAGATCGTATCCCTGACTCATTTCTTCTTCCCCTTTCCTCTGGAATACAGGGTTCCAAATACCATGAGGGACAAGATGGGGGCCAGAGCCACCAGGGCGATCAGACCAAATCCGTCCAGCACCGGGTCCCTTCCCTCCATGGCTCCGGCCAGGCCCAGGGCTACTGCGAGAACAAAGGTAACGGTCATGGGGCCTGTGGCCACACCGCCGGCATCAAAGGCTATGGCTATGAAATTGGGGTGGCAGAACCGTAGCAAGAGCAGGGCCAGGATGTATCCGGGAATGACCAGGTAGTAGATGGAGATCCCGAACAGTATCTTGGCCATGGACAGGGCCACGGCACATCCCACTCCAGTGGCCAGGGTGTAGAGTATAAAGCTGTTCTTTATTCCGCCCGCGGAGGCCTTTTGCACCTCGCTGCTCAGAATGCGCACCGCCGGTTCGGCTATGGTTGCCAAAAAGCCCAGCAGGAAACCTATGGGTACAATCATCCAGGGGTGCCGGAAGGTATCCATGATCAGGCCCATTTCCTCTCCCACCGGCATATACCCCACATGCACTCCCTGCAGGAAAAGGGTCAGGCCGATGACGCTGAGAAGAACTCCCTTGAACAGATTGATCACCGTTTGCTTGGGCAGGCCCACGAAAAGTATCTGAAACAGGATGAAGAAGATTATAAGGGGGGAGATGGCTATTATGACCTCCAGCAGGATCTCCCCGATGTACAGAAACTCCAGCAGCTCGCTCATGAGTAGATTATCCCCAGGATCATGGCGCCGATTACAGGGCCGATGGAAGCCAGGCCTATAAGGCCGAAGCCGTCGGAAAAGGCGGTCTTGCCTCCCAGAACAGATGTGGTCCCCAGTCCCAGGGCCAGGATGAAGGGCACGGTTACGGGGCCGGTGGTCACCCCGCCGGCATCAAAGGACACAGCCACGAATTCGGCCGGGGTGAAGAAGGAGAGCAGGATGACAATAGCGTAGCCCCCGAGCAGGATGTAGGCGATATGCAGGTCAAGGACTATGCGGAAGATGGCCAGGGCGGTGAATATCCCCACTCCCAGAGCCACGGTCAGGATGAGCATGTGCTTTGCTATCAATCCTTCCGAGGCGTAATCCACATACCTGGCCAGGACCTGGACATCGGGCTCGGCAATGGTGACCATGAAACCGAGGAGGAAGGCGAAGAAGACCAGGAACTTGATGGAGCCCCTTTTGGGCAGTTCCGCGCCCAGGGTTTGGCCCATGGGCAACAGCCCGATTCTGACTCCCTGCAGAAAGAGGACCAGGCCGCTCAGAACAAACAGGGTACCTAGGACGAAGCGTAAAAAGATGTCCCAGGGCATGGTTATAAAGGTCAACTGCAGGATGAAAACGGCCATGGCGATGGGGGCCACGGCCTGCAAACCCTCGAGGAATTCTTCCTTTAATCCTTTGTCGCTCATGTCAGGCAGACCGCAGTCATAAATCAGTTTCGTCCGGAAGGAAAAGTAAGGTAGCTACACAAGGTGCTTTCCCTCCGGAAACCGGAAATCAACCATTCTTGCTTCTTCAGGGGTAAAAAAAGAAGCGATGCTAGTTCCTGGTCCCTTCAAATTGCCAACCAAGCATGCCTTATAAATAATTGGCCGGAACAAAAATAATCAGACAACTCATAGTAGATAATATAGTAACATACAAGCCTTTAAAAGGCCAGAAAGCTGGGGTGCCTTCAACCTGTATTTTCCCGGTGTGTCAGAAAGAGCTCATAGTTTTCCTTGATCCTCTGCCTGATGGGCAGGGCGTAGGGGCATTTTTCCTCGCATTCACCGCACTCCTGGCACTGGGGCACTGTCTCCATGGCCCTGCTGGTGAACTCCACTGCCGTGCGTGGCGACATGCGGGAAGCAACCAAGGGATAGCCCATTGCGGTGCTGATCATTACCCCGTGGGGACAGGGCTGGCAGTATTCGCACCTTCTGCAGAAGCTCTGCCCCAATTCCTGTCGGTATTCCCGCATTCTACGGCGGTCCGACTCCAGGACGCGATTGGGGCGGGAATAGAGTGAGACTATCTGTTCCAGGGAAGCGACGGAATGGAATCCGGGCAGGGGAATAACATCCGGATACTGTCGCAGGAAGGTCATGGCCAGGGGGGCGTCGTCAATGGCCCCGCCGGCAAAGGGCTTCATGGCTAGGATGCCCATGCCCGCCTCTTTGGCTTCCGGGTGTAGGCTATCCCTGGGTTCGGTCTCCAGGAAGTTGAAGGGAAACTGCAGCGTGGCGAACTCCCGGCTGCGCACCAGCCGCAGGGCCATGTCCGGGCTGTGGGAGCTGACTCCGATGTGGCCCACCTTGCCCTGGTCCCGCGCTCTTAGCAGCTCCTCCATGGCTCCGCTCGGTCTGGTTATCTCCTGCCATTGCTCTTCACGGGAAACCTGGTGCAGTTGAAAGATGTCGATATAATCGGTTTGCAGTTGCCTCAAGCTGTGTTCCAGGTCCGCGGCCAGCCCTTGGCCGTCCCGCTTGAAGCTCTTGGTGGCCAGAACCACCCTGTCCCTCAGGCCGCGCAGGGCGTTGCCCATCTTCCTTTCGCTATCCTTGTAGGCATTTGCCGTGTCGAAGAGGTTGATCCCCATCTCGTAAGCGGCTCGAACCACACGCTCCGCTTCGGCTTCCTTTAGCCGGATAATGGGAATGCCTCCAAAGCCCAACTCGGATAGGACAAGCCCGGTATTGCCCAGGTTAACCCGGTTCAATGCCTCTGAGTGCAAGCTTTTCCTCCTCGGCTTTGCTGCTTCAAGTCCTTGGGGCCGGGCTGTAGGCCAGGTGCAGCAGGAACAGACCCAGAAGTATCAAGGGAAGGGACAATACTTGTCCCATGGTAAAGGTGTCCAGGAAGACAAAGCCCAGATGGGGATCCGGGGCGCGGAAGAATTCGCCGGTAAACCGCAGGCAGCCGTAGCCCAGGGCGAATGCCCCGGAAACCGCCTTTTCCGGTCTGGGCCGGGAGGAAAAGTACCATAGGATTACGAACAAAACTATCCCTTCCAGAAAGGCTTGATAGAGCTGGGAAGGGTGGCGGGGCACGTTGCCGGCAGCCGGATGGGGGAAAACCATGGCCCAGGGCAGTTCCGACGCCCTGCCCCATAGCTCGGCGTTCAGGAAGTTGCCCGCTCTGCCCGCGGCCAGGCCCAAGGGGGCCAAGGGTGCGGTGAAGTCCGCCACCTGGAAGAACGTCCTGCCCGTGCGCCGGGCATAGATATAGAAACATAGCAAGACTCCCAGCAGGCCGCCGTGAAAGGACATGCCCCCCTGCCAGATCTTGAGCAGGAACAAGGGGTCCTCGAGAAGGGTGCTGAATTGGTAGAAGAACGCGTATCCCACCCTGGCCCCCAGGAGCAATCCAACGGCGCTCAAGGTTATCAAATTGGACAGCTCACTTGGGCTCCAGCCGGATCCGGGTCTGCTGGCCCGCAGCATGCCCAGAAGCCAGGCCAGGGCAAAGGCAAGCACATACATCAGCCCGTACCAGTGCAACTGCAAGGGTCCGATCTCCACTGCCACGGGGTCGATTTGCGGATATTCTAGCATGTTATAGCTTGGTGTTACAGTAGGTTGTTCGTGTGATCGTGCGGGCCGACTTTCCTGTCCCTGAGTGGATGCAACTGCAAAAAATTGAAATGTGGACTTTATTTTTCAGAAGCATGATCGTAACATATTGATTTTTCTGCCTGCCCCGTGAAACCTTGTCTTTGTTTCACTGGGGCCATCCGTCCTCTGTCTTCTGCCATCTTTGTTCCCTTAAGCCGGGTCCACTGCGAGGGTTCAGGGCCAGCTAGCTCTCCAGAAAAACAAGGCTCTCCAGGTCGCTGGCAGGCAGTTTATTCAAAAAAGTAATGTTAGCAATTGGTTCATGCAATCCCCGGTGGTGGAAGAGGTAAATTGTGCAGCTCCGCAGAGAAACTTCCTTACATCATTGCTTCACAGTCAGACTTCAAGTTGACTAACCTTTCACTTAGTCAGTATCTGGGCCATACAGCACGTAATAAGCCACCGGGATCAGGATCAGGGTAAACACAGTGGAGGCCATCAGGCCGAAGATTAGGGCCCAGGCCAGTCCGGAAAAGACCGGATCCAGGGTTATGGGCCATACTCCCAGGGCTGTGGTCACGGCGGTCAGAACAATGGGTCTCAGCCGGACAGCGCCGCTTTGCAGAACGGCCTCCTGGAAGTTCTCTCCCTTGTTCAGGGTGGAACGGATGAACTCCACAAGCACGAGGGAATTGCGGATGACTATGCCACCCAGGGCTATCATGCCGATCATGGCGGTGGCGGTGAAGAAGATGGGATCCCGGAAACCGTCCACTTCCTGCGCAGCGACCAAGTTGAGCAGGAAGAATCCCGGCATAATCCCTAAAAGGCTCAAGGGTATCGCGGACATTATCAATAGGGGAAGACCCAGCACCCGGGTCTGGACAACCAGAAGCAGATAAATGGCCACCAGGGCGAAGGCAAAGGCCAGCCCCAGATCCCGGAAGACATCCAGGGTGATCTTCCACTCCCCTTCCCCTCTCCACTGCACCTCGAATCCTTGTGGCAGGGGATCCTCCTGCAGCCTGGACTTCATGTCCAGAACCGCTTCGCCCGGCGGCTGTCCCGCCATTTCCGCAGTGACATAGACCACCTGGCGCAGGTTCTTGTGCACTATGGGCTGCTCATGCAGGGTGCGCCTGAACTCCCCCAGCTCCCCCAGGGAGATCCGGTTCCCCTCCTCGGTTACCAGACTGAGCTGCTCCAGGTTGTGCACTCCGGAGCGCTTCTCCAGGGGCAGAATCATGCGTATACTCAGGGTCTCCCTTTCCCAGGGGGTGTGCACTGCTGCCGGCTCGGCGCCGTCCAGGAAAAGACGCAGCGAACGCAAGACCTCTTGAGCATCCAGCCCGTGCAGGGCGGCCTTCTCCCGATCCAGCACATATTCTATCCTCTCCCGCTCGGCTTCGGAGCTGACGTCCACATCCCTGACCCAGGGCTCCTGCTCCATGATCTCCCTGACCTGCCCCGCTGCCTGGATCTGTTCCCGATAGGACCTGTCCGGGTCAGCATAGACCTCGGCAACAATCGTGGACATAACAGGAGGTCCAGGGGGTACTTCCACCAGCTGCATATCCGCTCCATATTCTTGCGCGATCTCCTCCAGGTCCCGGCGAAGGGACAGGACCACGGCATGGCTGGACTTGTCGCGCTGACCGCTGGGTACTAGGTTAATGCGGATGTCCCCCTGATGGCTTTCGGAACGGGCGTAATACTGACGCACCATGGCATTGAAATCCATGGGAGAGGCGTGTCCGGTATAGCTGACGAAGCTGGTCACCTCCGGCACCTCCTGCAAATGGCTCTCGAATTCGCGAAGGAGGGCGTCGGTTTGCTCCAGGGAGGTTCCTTCAGGCATATCCAGGACGATCTGGAATTCGTCCTTGTCGTCGAAGGGCAGCATTTTCAGCGGCACCATCCGGAACAGGGCAAGGGCCATGGCAGACAGCAGTAGCAGGGCAACCAATGCGAAAAGGGCCCTTCTTTTCCATTTGAAAACCAGAAGGGGATGCAGCAGGCGACGGTATCCCCGCAGGATCCAATCTGGCACCCCTTGCTCTGATACCCCGGCCTTCGCCGGAGGGCTTGCCCTGCGGCTGAGAAACTTGTTGCAAAGCCAGGGAACTATGGTCACGGCGCAAAGTGTGGAAAAGATAACGGTAAGGGGGACGTTTGCCGCCATAGGCGCCATGTACGGCCCCATCATGCCGGTAATAAAGAACAGGGGCAGAAAGCAGGCGATTATGGCCAAGGTGGACATGGCTACTGGAACGATGACCTCGGACACCCCGCTCTGGATAGCTGTCCTGGTATCCTTGTGCCCCAGGAGAGTGTGCCGCTTGACGTTGTCCACGTTGGTGATGGGATCGTCCACCACCAGACCCAGGGAGAGGATCAGGGCGAACAGCGTTACCCTATTGATGGTAAACCCCAGCAGATAGCTGCTGAACAGGGCAAGAGAAAAGCTGACCGGTATGGCCAGGCCCACTACCAGGGCCGGCCGCCAGCCCAGGGTCAGGGCCAGGATCACCACCACCGTGCTTACAGCGAAAGCAAGAGACCTGAACAGCTCGTTAACCTTTTCCTGGGCGGTCTGACCGTAGTTTCGGGTGGTCTCCACGTACACGTCATCCGGCAAAAGATCCGGCTTGAGCTCTTCCAGCCTTTCCAGGAGATCATCCGCAACCCGCACCGCATTGGTCCCCTTTTTCTTGGCCAGGGCCAGGGTGACCGCGGGCACTGGAAAAGACAGCTCCTGCCCTTCCGCATTGCTGCGGTATTCACGGGAAAACCCCAAACGGGTATAGGCCTCTGGCTCTGCCGGCCCGTCCCGAATTTCCGCTACATCCTGCAGATAAACGGGCTGACCCTGATGCGTGCCCACCACCAGCCCGGAAAGCTCCCGGGCGGAGGAGAAATGGGCGTCACCCAGGACCTGTAGCTCTCGATTATGTCTGGGATAATCCCCCAGAGTCCTGGAGAAGTCGCCTTTCTCCAGGGCACTGTATATCTGCAGGGGAGAGATGCTGCGCCCGGCCATGCGCTGGGGATCCATCTCCACGCGGACTTCCCGGGGCCTGCCCCCGAAGATCTCGGAGTCGGAAACGTTTTCCACCTCCGAGAGTCTGGCCAGGAGCTCCTCTCCCATGCGTCTCAGCTCGAAGCTGCTCCGCTGGCCGGAATAAAGGGTAAGATTGAGGATGGGCACATCGTCGATGCTTATGGGCTTGACTATCCAATCCTGAACAATGGGCGGGACCTGGTCCTCGTGCATAATGATCTGGTTGTGAAGCCGCACCAGGGCATCCTCCAGATCCTCGCCCACAAAGAAGCGGACAGTAACCACAGCCCTGCCCCGCTCGGAACGGGAGTAAACGTACTCCACCCCTTCCACCTGCCACAAACGCTTTTCCAGCCGGGTGGAGACAAGTTTTTCCACTTCCTGAGGAGAAGAGCCGGGAGCCTCCACGATAACATCCGCCATGGGAACCACTATCTGGGGCTCTTCCTCGCGGGGGGTTACCATGATGGCCAGCGCCCCCAGGCCCAGGGCCAAAAGCAAAAAGATGGGAGCCCAATAGGAGGAGATAAACGGATCTATAATGGAGGCGATCCTAGAGGTGGGTGGATTGTCCTTGGAAAACGGCATCAGGCTGAACAGTCTTTTCGGATTTAGAGGCGCATTCAGGCTGCCTTCAAGGTTCCAGCTTTATCCTGTCTCCGGGCTCCAGCCCGGAGAGCACTTCCACATAGCCGTTTATTTCTCTGCCCAAGCGCACGTGCCTGGAGCGAACCTCTTCCTCCCTGAGCAGCTGCACGGTTGGCAATTGACCTATGCGCCGAACCGAATCCTGCGGAATCAAAAGCATTTCCTCCTTGTCCACTGGCAGGCGCACCCGGGCGAACATTCCCGGATAAAGGCGGGGGTCATCACGGTCGATGCCCAGCTTGACCATAAAGTTTCTTCCCGCAGGATGCGCAGCAGGATCGATCTCCCGCACCTCGCCCTCCAGCACTAAATCCAGAGCGTCCACGCGGACATCGAACCTGTCTCCCAGCTCAATGCCCGACATCAGCCGTTCCGGGACCAGGGCCTCCATACGCAGAAGATGCCGGGTCTGAATACGCAGAAGGGGCTTGCCCGGATCAGCTATATCCCCAGGATCAACCATCCTCTTGACCACCTGGGCTCTTACCGGGGCCCGGATGCGGGTATGCTCCAGGACAGTTTCCAGCTCCGACACCCTGGCTTGCAAACCTTCTCGATTGGCCCGGGCCTCCCGTAGCCGGACCAGGGCCTGCTCGTGTGCTGCCCGTGCCTGAGAAAAGGCGGATCTGGCCCGATCTAGCTCCTGGTCGGTAACTGCGCCCCGCACATGCAGTTCTTGCCTGCGCTGGAAATCCGCCCTTACTTCCTCCAGGCGGGCCTGGGCCTCGGCTATTTCCTGCTGGATGCGATCCAGGGAAGCGGTTACTGCCTCCAGCTCCTTCTCGGCTTGTGCGAGTCTGGATCTGAACTCCCGGTCCTCCAGCTTCACCATTACCTGCCCCGGCTCAACCTCTTCCCCGGGCCGTACCGGGATCTCCTTTATGCGTGCCCGAACCTGGGAGCTGAGCACCGGCTCATACCAGGGCCCGATGCTGCCCACTGCCTGATGGAAGTTGGTTATCTCCCGGGTTTGGGCTTGAACGGTCCTGCAATCATCACAGTCCGAGGAAGACGAGCCGCAGCTGCTACCCCCGGCAACAGCCAAGCCCCCAAAGCAAGCTCCGACTACAGTCAGAACAAAAGCCATCCTGAAAAGAATCTTTCTAATGTGGAGAAAGGGGCGGAAAGTCATGTTCTCTGGCTTCTCCGGCTGGTTATTGGAGAAAGAAGAGTACGGGCCTGAATCGGAAGCGGATTGCTCTTCTATGCAATTAGCCCCCGGCGATGCCGGTTACCACGGCCCTTTTGTGTTTCCGCAAGTTGAATACATTCTGGACCAATTCCCTCATATCATTGCCTGGACCCTGAAAAACTATCCAAATGGCCTGCGGCACTCAATACCCAAGCACTCCTTGTTCAGCTCAAAGATTCACACTCCTGGAAAATACCGGCTACCAGCCGCATGTGGAATTTTTCCTGCTCGGAGAGAACAAAGAAACACTCCACTATATCTCTGGAAAAATCTTTCTGTGCCAGGTTGCGGTACATGTCATAAGCCGCGGTTTCCACTTCCAGGGCCAGTTCCAGGAAATAAGTACACAGCTCTGCTTGTCCCCTGGATTCCATCTCAGCCATCCAGGCCTCAACATCGAGACCTCCCTCGACTATGTCCTCCGGTGCCTCGGAAAATAAATCATCAAAATCCTGGGCCAAAACATCTATACCCTGGTTGTATACTACCTTGGCATGCTCTATTTCCAGGTTTGCCAGCCTCTGGATCTGCTTTTTCAAATCCTGGTTTTGCACCCGGGGCAAGAAGCCGGAATACAGTTTATATGCCCCTTTTTCCAAGGATATTGCCTTTGTTACAACCTCTTCTAGGCTAAAGACATCACGAAAAATCGAGATCCTGGGATAATCAGGCAAGGTTTTTCCTTGATAAGCGGTTATTCCTCCAGCAAGATTGAAGATGTCGGACTGAAACCATCCGCTATCCCGGGCAAGAGTAGCAGCAGCCATGGATCTTTTGCCGCTCCTGCAATAAAATATGGGTGTTTTGTCCGGCTCAATTTCGCCCAAACGGGGTTCGATTTCGTGCAACGGGATCAAATGGGCACCGGGGATATGCTCCTGGATATATTCCTCCGGAAGACGAACATCCAGCAGAACATAATCCTTCTCCTTGTGTTGAAATGAAAAGTCTTTCAGATCCTGGGGATCCATATCTTGAATGTTGGGCATACAGTTCCTCCCTTGCCAGGCTACAGCTTATTGCCAGGACATTCTTGTAATTGGCTTCCCTGCGGAAAATACTTTTCCGACTTGAAATCAGTTAGCTACCTGTAATCCTACTAGGGCTTGGCTCTATAAACAGCTTCCCTCTCATATTAACAGGGTGTTGAAAATCTTCCAATTGCTGCGTTGCTTCAAAAAGTTCAAACTCTCA
>CAYSPQ010000035.1:0-10514 GCA_964432965.1 uncultured Desulfohalobiaceae bacterium | reverse complement strand
ATCCTGTCCTCCGGGTCCAGGGAAAGAAGGCCTGTAGCCGCATGCAATGAATAGAGGAAACCTGAGCATCCAGCTCCCAGATCCGCCGCCATCCGACAGTTGCTGGCTCCCAGCTTTCCCTGCAGCACACAGCTGGTGGTCGGGGTACAATAATCCGGGGTAAATGTAGCCAGCAGGATATGGGTTATATCCTGCGGTGCAAGGGCTGCATGCTGCAAAGCCCTTTGCGAGGCAACCAGGGCCAGGTCGGAGCATCCTTGCTCCTCTGAGGCCATTCTTCGTTCCTTGATGCCTGTTCTGGTGGTAATCCAGTCATCCGAGGTCTCCACCATGGCTTCCAGATCCTGGTTGGTAAGGACGGATTCAGGCAGGTAATGTCCGAGTCCGAGTATAAATGGTTTTCCGCTCATATCCATCAAAAAACGATATGTTGTCGAAGCAAGCTCCGAATAGTTTGCTCAGGGATAAGAACAATCAACTGGATCCACTGTCTGGCTTGTTGCGCTCATCGCTCCCGGGATTGCTCTTTTGGGCTTCCTCCTCCTGGACCCGGGAAACAGTTTCCTCTGCATCCGAGCTGCTTCGGTGTCCCGAGTAAATCAGGCTGCGAAGCCGGTAAAAGCGGGTCAGCTCCGGATGCATTTCCAGGCCGTGCCGTATTCCTTCGTTGGACCTGGTGAAGGCAAACTCGGCTGCCATCTTCATGGCTTGGGTGATGGCCACCTGTCCCGCAGATCCGTGACAGACGAAGACTATTCCGTTTAGGCCCAAAAGAGGCGCTCCTCCGTATTCCTCATAGTCCAGCCTTCTCATCAGATTGCGGAAAGCCGGGCGGGCAAACAACGCACCGAGCCTGCTGATCCTGCTGCGGGAGATCTCCTGCTTTAGCATGTTGCTGAAAGCCCTGCCCAGGCCTTCGCTGAGCTTCAGGGCCACATTGCCCACAAAACCGTCGCAGACAGCTATATCGATATCGGAGCCAAAAACGTCCCTGCCCTCCATGTTGCCCACAAAATTCAGCTCGGTGTTCTTGAGCAGCGCGTAGGCCTCGCTTACCTGGGCATTCCCCTTGCCCTGCTCTTCTCCAATATTCAGGATCCCCACTTTCGGACGGGCAACCTTGAGCACGTTTTTGGCCAGAATATCGGCCATGATGGCGAACTGAACGAGATGCCGGGGTTTGGAATCCACATTTGCCCCCACATCGATCAAGAGCAGAGGTTTGTTCTCCCTGGGCAGTATCGCAGCCAGTCCCGGGCGCTCGATTCCCTTAATCCTTCCCAGGGTGAACATGCTGGTGGCCAGCGTGGCTCCCGTGGGACCCGCGCTTAAAACCCCCTGTGCCGTGCCCTCCCGAACCAGTTGGTTGGATACCTGGATGGACGTATTCCGCCTCTTACGCAGAAGATGAGAAGGCTTTTCATAAGCTTCGGCAACTTCATCCGCATGGACGATCTCCACATCCACGTCCTCGTGGGGCAGGCGATTTACTTCATGGCGCAACGCAGAGTCCCGGCCCACGAGTTTCAGGGCGGCGCCCTTCTCCCGCGCCGCCTGCAGCACAGCGGGAACTATTACAGAGGGACCCCAGTCCCCACCCATGGCGTCGATGGCCATGGTAATTCCGCTACTGCTCATCCGCTTCACCCAGGACCTTCTCTCCTTTGTAGCTGCCGCAGGAGGGACAGATGCGATGCGGAACAGCCGGCTCACCACATGCACAGTGCACTATCTTGGGCTTGGCTACGCGGTGATGTGCCCTGCGCATTCCTTTCCTCGACTTGGAGGTCCTTTTCTTGGGTACTGCCATAATTCTTGCTCCTTAAATGGTCTTAGCCCATCTCTTCGGGGCCTGAATTTCGTGTGTCTATCACGTGCCAGCTCAAAAGGCAAACAGTCCAGGAGCCCATGCCGTGTTATTCTATTCGCGGGCATCGCGGCAAAACATTTCTCTTTGCCGCGCTTTTTCTCCCAGAGAAAGGTTCAACTCCTTGTCTCCCTTATTTCCGTTATTCGATTTTAAGGCTACGGAAGACGGCTAACCTGGGATCACCCTCCTGATCCTGGCACTCACAGGGCTTCAAGTTGAGATTGCTTCCGCAGTGGCAGCACACACCCAGGCAATCCTGAGAACAAATATACTTCACCGGCAGATTGAGCACGAACTGCTCCCAGAGCACGCCAGCAAGATCCAGAAACCACACCTCATCTTCCTGCACTAAAAACCGAGGGCCCATTAAGTCCTCTTCAGACAAGCTGGGATCGGATTCCTCGAATACACTGAATCCGTTGCTCATGGAGAGATGGGAGGGCTCGGCGCATCTGTCGCAAGGGAGCTCGATAACTCCGCTGAAATCACCCTTTATCAGATACCCCTTGTCCTGGGGAGAAATATGCACCGTGGACTGGAAAAACTCGGTGATCGTGTAGGGCAGGCGAAATTCTTCAATGGGGTCGCTCCATACTGGTTGGTGCCCCACCCAGTAGTTCTTTCCCGATTCAGGAAGATCCTTCAGATTGATCCAATAGCTTGCCATAACAAAGACCTCAAAACTTTATATCATTACTCAGGTTAAGCCCTGTTTGTCAAGATAGACTCTTGCATTCTGGCCCCACATCTTGTAAATTGAACTCTTGTTTTCAGCTGTAGGCTGCTTCTCTCCCGGAAAACTCACTCCATGCCGCTTCCTTGCAGGGATTCTACGGCAAGAAGGCTCGCATTGAGTCCAATCCCGGCTTTTGCCGATTGCATGCAAGGTAGCAAAGAGTCGCCATCCTTTATTTTACCGGGATTAGCAGCAGAAGGTTTAAGAGGAAAAAATTTTGTCTGGAGGAAGCCTTATGGCCAAGATGTGCGAGATATGCGGCAAGAGCCCTCAAGTAGGTTTCAAGGTTAGTCACGCAAACAACAAATCCAAGCGCAGATTCAAGCCCAATCTGCAAAAGGTTCGCGCACAGCTGGATTCCGGGGAAGTGACCCGTCTCAAGGTCTGCACCCGCTGCCTGCGCAGCGGAGCCGTACGCAAGCCCAGCATTGCCTGAGTGGGCAAGCCTTTGTTTCTATCTTATCAGCGCAAGCCGAGCCACTTGAAAGCCCCGCCCGGGACAAGACAAACCACAGCCCCGGACGGGGCTTTGCTCCGACCAGAGGCTCGTGTTCCGCCATTGCCCCCATAAATGAATGCTCTCACACGAGGACCATCTGCAGAGCTCGCTGCAATCGGTTCACCACTCTTTCCCTTCCCAGGACTTCCATGGTTTCGAAAAGACCGGGACTCGCCTTGCTGCCTGTTATTGCCACCCGAATGGGCTGAGCCAGCAGCTTGAACCGCACTCCCTCCTCCTCCAGAAAATCGGCTAGACTGGACTCCAGGGCCTGCCTGTCAAAACCGGGCAGTTGGTGCAGCCTTTCCGTCAGCTTGCTCAGATGCGCAGCGACATCCGGGGTCAAAAACCTGCTCAGCAATTCCCTGTCTATATACAGCTCTTCATCCTCTTGCACAAATGGAGCCGCCCACAGGGCCATCTCCTGCAAGGTCTTGGCCCTGGGCTGCAAGAGGGGAACCAGCTTTTCCAGATACTCCTGCTCTGCCGCAGGCAGATCGTTCTCTAGGAGGAACTCCTGCAGCAGAGGGGCCAGAGCGCCCGGAGACGCTTTCTTTATATGCTGGCTGTTGACCCAGGAAAGCTTTTCCGGATCGAATACGCAATCGGATTTGCTCAAATTTTCCAGGGAAAACTTTTCCTTGAGCTCCTGCATATCGAAGATCTCCTGATCCCCATAGGACCAGCCGAGCCGAACCAAGTAATTGTTCAAAGCCTGCGGCAGATATCCCTGTCTTCTATATTCCAGAACGGACATGGCCCCGTGCCTTTTGCTGAGGCGCTTCTTGTCCGGACCCAGGATCATGGGCACATGAGAGAACGTGGGCAATTCGGCTTCCAGGGCATGGTAGAGCAGAACCTGCTTGGGGGTATTGCTCAGATGATCGTCCCCGCGCAGTATATGGGTAATTCCCATGCTCACATCGTCCACCACTACAGCCAGATTATAGGTGACAGTGCCGTCTGCTCTGCATAAAACAAAATCGTCCAGTTCCCTATTGTCCACCTCTACAGGCCCCTTGACCTCATCCCTGAAAGCGGTAACTCCCTGCAATGGGGACTTGAAACGCACCACCCGATCCTGACCGGGGCCTAGCCCGAGCTCCCGGCAATTACCGTTATACTTGGGCTTTTCTCCTCTCTTTTTTGCCTCTTCCCGCATCAGCTCCACATCCTCAGGGGAACAGCTGCAGTAGTAGGCCATATCTTTGTTCAAGAGATGCTGAATATAATCTCGATACAACTGTATCCGCTGTGATTGGTAATAGGGGCCTTCATCCCAGTCCAGACCCAGCCACTTCATGGCCTCCAGGATGGATGAGGTCATCTCCTGGCTGGAGCGATGCACATCCGTATCCTCCATCCGGAGCAAAAAGCTTCCACCCAAGCTCCTGGCCATGAGCCAATTGAACAAGGCGGTTCTTGCCCCTCCGATATGCAAATACCCAGTGGGGCTGGGCGGAAATCTCGTTACAACCCGCTGCATGTCCGTCTCCGAATCAGATTTCATTGTGCGCTGATTTGAGCGACTCCCCCGCTCCTCAAAAAGTTTGGGGCTAGACGGATTCCACCGCCTTGACTTCGGGCACTTCCTGCTTGAGGGCCTGCTCGATGCCATTCTTCAATGTCATCTGAGACATGGGACATCCGGCACAAGCCCCCTGCAGACGCACCTGCACCACGCTATCCTCGGTTATGCCCACAAGCTCCACATCCCCGCCATCGGCTTGCAGTTGCGGCCTTATTTTATCCAGTGTTTGCTGTACTTGCTCTTGCATATTGCTCTCCTGTTATTGGCTTAATTTATGCGTCGAGAAGGAAAAATCCTTGATTTGCTTTACTCCTTGCTTTGCTGGAAACATCCTTGCCCGGTTAACCCAAAAAAGTGAAGTCAAGCCCCGGAACTGCTAATCGGACTTGCCCAGGGCGGCCAGGAGCTTCTCCGGAGGTCTTCTTTCCGGCACGTGCACATGGGGTATTGTGCCTTCATTCCACTGCCCGGAAACGTAGAGCCCGCAGTAGCAACTGCCGTATTCCTGGATATCCGGCTTGGCATAGACGCAGGGGCAAATGATATCCTTGTCCGATTCGTAATCACCACTGGCCAACCTGCAAGGGCAGGCCATGTATCCCAGTCTTTCCTTGTTTTGGAGAAGGCTGTTCAGAAGATCCCGAACGAGATCCTCATCCCGGTTGAAATAAAAGCCCTTGGGCTCCATCAACCCTTTCAGCTTGTGGTAAAGGGAATCCACATCATACATTTTTGTTTAGTGCCTCCTCGATCTCTTCCTTTTTGAACCCCACGATGGTTTGATCCGCAACCAGCAACGTAGGGAAGGAAAGCGACGGGTTGTACTGCTTGACCTCCTCGATCGCCTGCTCCCGCTCCTCTCCCTTGAGCAGATCAACCTCGGTGATATCGTAGTCCACTCCCTTTTCCTGCAAGAACTCCTTGGCTCGCTTGCAGTGTGAACAAGTGCTCAAGGCGTAAAGCTTTACCTTTTCGGCCATGACTCTTCCCCTTTTTCAGTGGTTTCATTCGGGCCATAGCGGCTTTTTTTCCGCTAAACTTGCTCAGGTGACGCTTCTCGTAAAAAATGTGCCCAACCTTCACAGCGATTCCCGCAATGAATAGGATAGTAGGCACTGCACCCGGATTGTCAACTGAAGGCTCAAGGACGGCCCTGCCGCTCACTGAGCTTCTCCCTCGCTATATGCAGTATTTCTGCTTGTAGGTGTTGCCTGGACCGATTCGCATCCAATCGAACAATGCGTCGCGGTTCCTTGTCCGCCAAGCGGAGATATCCTTCCCTGACCCTCTGATGGAAGGCCAGTTCCCTGGCCTCGAAACGTCCTTCCCCTTGCTCCTTGCCCAGCTCGGCATTTCGCGATCTGGCCCGCCTTAGTCCAAGCTCCGGCTCCAGATCCAGGAGGAAGGTAAGCTCAGGCAAAACTCCCTGGGAGGCTATACGATTCAACTCCGGTATAAGATCCGGGTGCACTCCCTTTCCGAATCCCTGGTAAGCCAGGGTGGAATCCACATAGCGGTCCACGATGACTATTGCCCCGCGTTCCAAGGCGGGAGAGATCATCTGGGCCACATGCTGAGCCCTGTCCGCGAGATAGAGGAAGAGCTCTGCCTCGTCGGTTAGCTCCGTGGTGTTCGCATCCAGCAGTATGCGGCGAAGATGCCTTCCCAACTCGCTTCCGCCGGGCTCCCTGCTCAGCGTAGCTTCCAGGCCCATTTCGCGCAGCGCCTCGCCCAGCAACTCGGCCTGGGTGCTCTTTCCCGATCCCTCTATTCCTTCAAAGGTAACAAACATTGCCTGTCCCGTCTCTTGGACGAATTTGCCGGTCTTTGTCCCTGCCTGTCCAAGGAAGAGGTGTCTCTCGGCTGATAGAGCTGCCGCTCCAGGGATCGCTGATAGGAGGACCAGTTCTCCTCATCCTCCAGATCCTGCAGGGCCTTGTCTACAGTATTCAGCTTGGCGTCGAGATTGTCCGCAAAGTGCAGGACAAAGGCCTCCTTTGTCTTGGGACGCTTGGGAGATCCGTATTCCAGCTCTCCGTGGTGACTGAGGATGATATGCCGCAAATGCAGCAAAAGATCCGGATCCAGCTCTTGTATTTTGTTAAAAATGGGTTCCAGCACCTGTAGACCCAAGAAGATGTGCCCCAGAAGCCGGCCCGGATCCGTATACTCAGCCGCGACACCGAACTGCATCTCCCAGGCCTTGCCCAGGTCGTGCAAAACCGCCCCCACCAGGAGTATTTCTCGATCCAGATCCCGGCGAAGGTCGCAAATCGCCAGGCAAGACCTGGCCACGCTAAGGGTGTGCTCCAGGAGCCCCCCTCGATAGGCGTGATGAATTGCCTTGGCCGCCGGAGCAGCCAGAAGCCTATCCCGGATCTTCGCATCCCTTAAGACTTCCCGGCAAAGTTTTTTCCACCCGGGGTGTTTCAGCTCCTTGCGGCAAAGATATTCCAGGTCGGTCAGAAGCTCCTGGGGAGGCCTTTCGCTGCTGGGCAGCAGCTCGGCCCACTCGAATTCACCTTCCTTCAACTCGACCAGAGAGGAGAGGACCAGTTGCCGCTGCTGACGAAACTCCCTGACCTGTGCCTGCACCTGGACTACCTGCTCCGGCTTGAGCTCAGGATACTCCTGGCTCATGGGAGGCCAGATCTTGCCCTCCAGCTGTCCGGTTGCATCCTGCAGTTGCAGATCCCAGTAGGGGCCATTGCGCGACATCGCCTGTTTGGCCTGAACCAGGACAAAGACATCCTCCACCGCCGGTCCCGTCCTCAGATCGCGAATATAGCTGTTCTTCCTGTTCATTGCAGCTTGCCATGCGTTTAGGCTTGGGTTATATTCGGCGAATCGACTGAATCGAGTATCCCGAAAAACATGTACAGTCTATACATTTTCCCGCACTTTTTCAAAGAATCTCCCCCCTGCCGGTATAGAAGGAATCTATAGCAGACCCCTTACAGGAAAGGACATGAATATCATATTGACCAATGACGACGGCATCTGGGCGGTGGGACTGCGCTGCCTGAGCAAGGCCCTGGAAATGGCTGGCCACAATGTCTACATTGTGGCTCCGCTTACGGAACAGTCCGCTGTGGGGCATGCGGTAACACTCAGCATGCCCCTTCGGGTAAAAGAGGTTCAGGAGGATCATTTTCGAGGAACCGGAGTATCTGGAACTCCAGTGGATTGCGTCAAGATGGCCCTGGGTACAGTTTTCCGTTTTCAGCCGGACCTTCTCCTTTCCGGCATCAACAGCGGGGCAAACGTGGGAGTGGACATTCTCTATTCAGGCACCGTCTCTGCGGCAACCGAGGCCGCTCTTGCCGGAACCCCCGCCATGGCGGTATCCGTGGATCATTTTAATCCCAGTGATCTCACCGAACAGGCCGAATACACAGCTCGCCTTGTTCAGGAGATTGACTGGAGTAATCTGCCACCGCGCAGAGTATTGAACCTGAATTTTCCCGATCTGCCTCTGGAGAAGAGCGCGGGACTTAAGTGCTGCCCCCAGACACAGGCCGTTTACGGCGACTGGTACGAGAGGCGCACTGATCCCCGGGGAAGGGACTACTACTGGCTCTGCGGAGAGATCTTGTCCCGGGATCTGGAGCCGGACACGGACCGCACGCTGTTAAGCGAGGGCTATATCACACTCACCCCGCTCACCTTCGACTTCACGGACAGGGATCTGCTGCACAAGCTGCAGCGCAATACGGAAGGACTACTCTGAAATACCCAGTCTGGCGAGTATATCCTCGGCAGCTCGCCGCACGAACTCTTCCCCCTTCCTCTGAGCTTCCTCCTGTGGGGAAAGTATTTGTTGCGGCTGATTCTGTAGCTCCGGCCTGGGCTGTATACCGTATTCCGGCGGAAAGTCGTTTTCGAAATACATCTGCTGAAAGGACTGAAACTTCAAGGAATGGGCCGTGGCATTCAACACCGCGGTTTCCTCCGCGGGAAACGCGCCCTGCCGAACCAGGCTCATCAGCCCCGCCAGACACTCTCCTCCCTGGGTGCAGGCTATATGGCCGTGCCTGTTGGCCAAAAGCATGCCCTCGATAATTTCCTGCTCCGAGACCCGCACTACCTGGAAACCTTCCTCTCCGGCCAAGGCCTGATACCGCTCCACCAGGGAGGCGACCCTGGGGAAGGAGACGGGATTGCCGATCATGGCTGCCTGAGCCACGCTGGGGGACACGGAGACCGGCTCGTAGCGCCGACCAGGGCGCGGGCTGCTGTAGTATCTGTATACCGGGTCCGCATGCTCGGACTGCACTCCCACGATGCGGGGAAGCTCATTGATGACATTCAGCTTGTGGAGCTTGAGGAAGCCGGCCATGATCGCGGAAATGTTTCCGGCATTGCCCACGGGCACGAACACTGCCTTGTCCGCGGTATTCCAGTCTGCCCATTGGGCCACTTCGAAGGCATAGGACTCCTGGCCCAGGATGCGCCAGCTGTTCTTGGAATTGAGCAGGGCCACGGGGTAATTGTCCGCCAGATATTCCACCACCTTCATGCAGTCGTCGAAGACCCCGGGAAGCTCCAGGACTAGGGCTCCGCTGCCCAGGGGCTGAGCTAGCTGCTGCGGAGTAACCTTTCCCTGGGGCAAGAGTACCACAGAGTCCACCGGAGAGCCCACATAGGCTGCATACATGGCGGCGGAAGCCGAGGTATCCCCGGTGGAAGCGCATACGGAAATCAGTCTTTTCCACTGCTTGTGGCGCAGCATGGATCGCAGATAACTGAAGGCGCAGGCCATGCCCCGGTCCTTGAAGGAAGCGCTCGGATTCTGCCCCTCGTTCTTGAAGACGAGATCGCGCCCCACTCGTTCCCGAAGATTGGGACCGGCCCGCACCACCGGTGTAGTGCCCTCCCCGATGCTGACTATATCCTCGGGCTCCAGAATGGGAGCAATAAGCTCGTAAAAACGGAATATCCCCTGCAGGGCAGGATGCTTGCCGGAGGCCCTGCTGTCGAAACGCTCCCGCCATGTATCGCCTGAGACGCTTTCCAGCTGATAAAAGCCCTCGTCCTCCAGCAGAAAAACTCCACCGCATTTTTCACAGGTGTAGTGCAATTCCCCACTGGAAAAGCGACTGTCGCAGTGCTGGCAGACATAGACCATTTCCCCTCTGTACTCGGGAAACTCTCCGGTGCTCACCTTTTCCTCCCTTGCAGCAATTATTTTCAGGGCCAAACCCTGGGCAGGGCCAGAATCAGAATCACCATTCCCAGACCTGCCTTAGCGGCAAAACCCAACACCCTGCCGTACATGGCTCCCTTGGCCCCGGTCAAGGCCTGGGAAAGCCTTCTGCCGCCAGTCAGCTCCACCAGGAGGCTGCCTGCAAAGGCTCCTGCTATGGCCCCAGGAAATGCGCCGAGCCCCAAAAGGATGGGAGCACCCAGAATAGCTCCTGCCAGGGCTCCCAGCAAGGAGCCCCAATTTCCCCGGGAACTGGAGCCGTATCTTCTGCCGCCCCACCACTGGGTAAGTAGCTCCAGGGCTTCTCCCAACGCAGCCAGCAAAATAACAGCCAGAAAAAACCACCATCCGGCAGGCATCTCCGGATAAAACAACTTCCACAGGCCCAGCAGGAGGATGTTGATCCAATTGCCTGGCAGGCTCACAAAATTGGAGAGCCAGGCCGCGAACATCAGCAGTAAAAGCAGGGAAGCGGCCAGATAGATCATGTCGGCCTCAATTCGGCGCTCGACGCATGTCCACTACCCGCTCCGCCTTACCTTGGCTCCGCGGCAGGCTGCGGTGCTCCACAAGCTCCACCTTGGGCGTGACCTGGATCTCCTCGCGCAAGCTGTGGGCGATCCTCTGCTCCAAGCTCTTTAATTCTCGCATATCCTCCACAAAATACTCATC
>CAYSPQ010000034.1:0-10680 GCA_964432965.1 uncultured Desulfohalobiaceae bacterium | reverse complement strand
CGGCTGCTTATTTCCGGTTATCCGGTGTTCTCGGATGAAGGTGGAATTGAGAGTGTGATGGAAGTGGCTACCTGGAGCTCACCTCTGGATCAGGCTGATGTGAGCTGGAAGGAATCGCAGAACTACTATCGCACTATATTCGAGACTTCCGGCACAGCCATGTTCATTTTGGAGGAGGACACCACTATATCCGTTGCAAATGCCAAGAGTCAGGAATTGACCGGATATGCCAGAGAAGAGGTGGAAGGAATAAAGTCCTGGACCGAATTCGTCCACTCCGAAGACGTGGAATGGATGAAAAAGTATCATTACTTGAGGCGCTACGAGCCGGAATCGGCGCCCAAGCAGTACGAATTCCGTTTTGTGGACCGTTACTGGAAGGTTCGCGACACCTTTTTGACCATCGATGTAATCCCGGACACTAGCAAGAGCGTTGTCTCAGTCATGGATATTACCGAGCGCAAGCGGGCGGAAGAGGCACTCCGAGAGAGTGAGCGCAAGTACAAGCAGGAAAAGGAATATTTGGATAACATCCTGCAGAATTCGGCAGACGCCATTGTCATTGTAAACGAGGAAGGCAAGGTCGTGCGGGGCAACAAGCAAGCCCTGGATCTATTCGGATACCAGATGGAGGGCAATCAGGGCAAGCACTTTTCCGAGTTTTACGCGGATCACGAGGAGATGCGGCAATTGCTGGAGCTGTTGCAGGAAAAGGATACGGTCCAGGAATATGAAATATCCATCCTGCATAAGGACGGCTTTGCCATCCCCTGCGCGATTTCCGTGAGTGTGCTGCGCGACGAAGGAAACAGGAGAGTGGGCAGCATAGGGATCATTCGCGATCTCAGGGCTTGGAAAAGGGCTCAGCAAAAGCTGCAGGAAATGAGTATCTATGATCATTTGACCGGGCTTTACAACCGTGCCTTTTTCGAGGAGGAGATGGTGCGTCTGGAGGATGGCCGCTATTGCCCACTGGCTATCGTTGTCTGTGATGTAGACGGGCTGAAGTCCATAAACGACATCTACGGGCATAGAGAGGGTGATGAGCTCATAAAGGCCACAGCGGATATCTTGAAAAGCTGCTTTCGGAGCAGTGATATAATGGCCCGCGTGGGTGGGGACGAGTTCGCCATCCTGCTTGCCGAGGTGGATGAGGAGACAGTCCGGAGCTGCTGCGACAGGATTAGGCTGGAAGTGGAGCAATACAATGAAAGGATGCCCCGAGCCTGGCTTGCGGTCTCCATAGGCTATGCTGTGGCTCGGCAGCAGCCGGTGGACATAAAGGGCCTGTTCAAGGAGGCAGATGATGCCATGTACAAGGAAAAACTGCAGCAGAAAAAGAGCTCCCGCGGGGAAGCTGTTCAGGCTTTGGTCCATACTCTCAGGGAAAGGGATCACATCACCGAAGAGCACACAAGGAAGCTCCAGGAGTATTCACTGCATATGGGGCGGCTGCTGGGTTTGTCCGAATCACGTTTGAGCGATTTGCGTCTTCTGGCCAGGTTCCACGATCTGGGCAAGATTGGGGTCCCCGATCAAGCCCTGTTCAAGCCGGGGCGCCTCACAACAGAGGAATTTCAAGACATGAAGCGGCACTGTGAGATAGGATATCGTATAGCCCTGACCACTTCCGATCTAGCTCCCATAGCTGAATACATCCTCAAACATCACGAGTGGTGGAACGGGAGTGGCTATCCCGGGGGCCTCAAGGGAGATGAGATCCCCTTGGAGTGCCGCATTTTGGCCATTGTGGATGCCTATGATTCCATGACCCGGGACAGGTCCTACCGCAGGGCCATGTCGCATGATGAGGCTTTGAAGGAACTGCAGCGCCACTCGGGAACGCAATTCGACCCGAAGCTGGTGGAATTGTTCCTGCAAGTTGTCAACCTGAAAAAAAATTAGGAATGGCACTGGGAAGAATACGGAAGGGAAGAAAAGCCCACGGAAGAAAAGCCCACGGAACACACGGAATACACGGAAATAGAGCATAGAGGGGCTTAGCCCTCTATGCTCTATTTCCGTGTCCTTCCGGTGCGCCAGGATAAGCCTGGTCAATCTTGTGGGCCGAAACGTGCCCACCATGGAAATTGCCTGTTTGTCCATGTAGTCACTCGGGCAGCGGATGGAGTAATCCTACCCGTTGAAGCCCCGTGCTGACAAGCGTGTGAGCCGCAGCGCAAGCGAACTCGATTCGGCCTCGTTACACAATTGAGAGTGGCCAGCCCTCCGGATTGGGTGAAGCCTAGAATCGGCGACGAAGCAACAGGTGAATGCAGTCATCGGGCTCTCCGGGGTGATTGGAGGCGGCGCGCACGGACAGATTGGCCGAGGAACCTGGGAGGCCCGGCAGGTAGAGGACTTACCCTCAACGCTCCATGGGGAAAGCATAACTCTGGGGCTTCCTGGCCGGGAGTCGGACAAGCCCATAGTAGTGAGGAAGCGGGGTAATTCCCGTGGAGCGAAGGGGCCTGACCGGAGACGCGTGTCTGTCGATATGTAACAGTTTAGCGCTATGAAAAGAATTACAAAAAAAGCCCCAAAACCCCTAGCGTCTTTATGAGGAAGCAGCCAAGCTGATTGAAGACATGATAAACGAAACCGCCAGGGCATAAAGTGTTTCCCTGATTTTCAAATTTTGTTCGAATTTTTATTGCAATGACACATATAAAAAGCCATAAAGGGCTTATAGCCAATAACTTTTTCACATTCCATGCTTCATGGAGTGTGCCATGCTGCTGACAAATAATTAAATGTTGTGTTTTATTTCTTTGTATCCTGCACAGCGAAAAAGAGAAGCTAAGGGTTTGCCTCGGGAAGCTACCGTCCGGAAAGATGGTGGAGCAGTGTCCTGGGGGGCCAATGAGGCATGGATCCTGTTTTTCCGGAGCAGGCAAAAAAAAGGTCCCGGCCGTCACGCGGCCGGGACCTTTCCCTGCCTGCAGGAAAGCCTCCCTAGTCCAGCCTTTCGTTTAAATGCCAGGTGCGGGGCTCTTCGGGCAAGGGCTCCAGATACTGCAGCCACTTGTGCGTCTGCAGATGCTCCTCGTCCATCTGCAGCTCCCGACTGTGCTCCTCTATGGGCGGCACGATTTCCTGGATGGCTCCCTCCAGATCGGGAGCTATTGCGTAATCAGTGGCCTGCATGGCGTATTCCACGGCCTGTCTGCTGTACTGCTGCGATTTGGCCAGGGTGTCCAGGGCCTTGGAAGGGTTGTGAAAGCCCACGCTGTTCTCCGCGGAGACATAGTCCCAGAACCACTGTCCCTTCCGCACCCGCTCCCGGGCCTGAATCATCAGCTCCTCGAAATTGTCCCGGACTTCGCCCTCGTATTCCGAGGCCAGACGGACAGCCTCATGCGCCCGAACCGATTCTTCCTGGGCGGTCATAAGCTGATCCCAGACCCTTTCCTGGGTGTAGATCACCCGGTCCTTGAGGTGTTGCGGGCTCTGCTGCGCGTGGCACTGCCCGCAGGTTTGGGCCACCCTGTCCAGGGACTTTAGGGGAGAGGTCACGTAGTGGCTGCTTATCTTCTTTTTGCCGTCCATGCGGGTGTAGGGCATGTGGCAGTCAGCGCAGGAAACATCAGCTGAACCGTGCGGACCGTCCTGCCACATCTCGTACTCCGGATGCTGCACCTTTATCATGGGCGTATCCGAAACCGGGTGAGTCCAGTCGATGAACCAGCCCTCGAATCCTTCCCGGTCCGTTACTCCCACCTCCTTTTTGTATTCGTACATGTCTCCGGGATCGAAGCCCTTATCCCAGGGGAAGGTCACCTTGGCCTCGGGCCCGTATTCCTCGTGCTGGAAATAGTACTCGGAGTGGCACTGCCCGCAGACCAGGGAGCGCATCTCGTTGCGGGAGGCCTCGCGCCAGTCCTCGCCCCTCCTTTCTAAAGCGTTTTCCAGGGGCTCGCTGGTTATGCGCAGATCCATGCTCTGCGGCTCGTGGCAGAGGTTGCAGCCGATGGTGTGCTCCTCGAGATCCTGTTCCGCCCGGAACTCGTTGAATTCCATGGACCAGAAGTCGTCCCCGTGCTCCTCCACATAACCGGGAACCTTGTTGCTCTTGCAGTTCCAGCAGGAGGAGGGCATAGCGGCTGATTCCCCGTAGTCGCTTATGCGGTCGATGTCCAGCAGGTCGTGCAATGCGTTGCCATGTCCCCTGGCCCGGTTGTACTCGAAGCTGAAGCCGTATCCCAGCCAGAGATTCTTCAGGAAGGGCTGACAGTACTTGTATCCATCGGGCAGGTCCTCGCACAAGTGCTTGGCGTGCGGGACCGAACCCCCGTACTCGGTCATCTGTCCCTCGTCCATGGCGAAACCATCCACCATGGTTTGCTGATATGTCTCATACTGCAGGGGAAATTCCTCCTTGAAAGCCTCGTTGCGCTCCGCCTCCTCTTCGGTGAGGTCGGTTTCGTATTCTGGGGCTTCCGTCTCCGGCACCTCGGAGCAAGCAGTCAAGGCCAGAGCCAAGAGCAAGCCTGTGATCCACAGAAAAACCTTCCTATTCATCCGCTACCCTCCTTTCGGAAACAGGGGTTTTCTTTATGTGCCTCGACTGGAAGTGGCAGTCGGTGCAATATTGCTTTACCTCCTGGGAGTCCACATTCAGGTTGGTCATGGTATGGCAGCTCTGGCAGTTCTCGTTGACCACTTCCCTGGTTTGCTCGGTAGCTTGGATCACGTCGTCGATGTCACGGAAGAAGTTGTAATAGATGTCCTTCATGCCGGCTCGCGTCTTGAAGACAACCTTGGAGGGCAGATCCTGGGGGGTATGGCATTCGTTGCAGGATAGCTCTGCATGCATGGATTCTTGATGCTCGCGGGTGGCTTCGTGCATTACATGGCAGCTTCCGCAGAATTCGGGTTGATCCGTGGCCTGCCAGGTGAAACCGATGCCCGCGTAAAGGATGGCCACCAGCACCACGATCACCAGAATGAGTATCTTGGAATGCCCGCCTTGGTGTTGCATATATCCCTCCTGGAAGAGGCAGCGGTTAAGATTTCCCACCGAGCGCGGGGGGATAGCCTGCTTCTCCAGCAGAAGCTGCCTGCTACGCCCTGTCCCCTAATTTGAGGATGCGGGAAAAACCGGCCTGTTTTTCGCTTAGGATGGGGCCAGACCGGCAAAGCCTACTAGGCAGTAAAATTGGAATAGCTTTTTATGATTATTGAAAAGCTAGACTAATGGGTGTTTGATGTCAACATCTCATCCCGAGGAATATATGGAGCCCACGGAACACACGGAAGGGCACGGAATACACGGCAATAGAGCATAGAGGGGCTTGGCCCTCTATGCTCTATTATCTTTTTCCGAGCCTTTCCGTGTCCTTCCGTGGGCAGTCTCTTCCTTCCGCGTCCTTCAGTGTCTTTCCGAGCCTTTCCGTGGAGAGTTTTTTCTGCCGCTGGCTAAACCACCATCCGCTTGTATTCCAGCCTGGGATAATGACCGAAATTGGCCAGTAGACCTGTTCTCAATCCAGTTGCATAGAGGTAGTTGAGCAATTGAGCGTAGTGATCATCTGTCATTTGGCTCATAGCCTTGATTTCGACAATGATTTTGTTGAAGCAGACGAAATCGGGGATGTATCTCTGTGAGAGTTCTCTGCCTCGATAATGCAGCTTCAGCTCCTTCTTGGCTTCGAAGGAAATCCCTCTTTCAGTAAATTCAATCTCCAGGCATTCCTGATAAACAGCTTCCAGGAACCCGCAGCCCATCCGCTTGTACACCTCGAAGCAGGCCCCAAGTATTTGGTAGGTGAGTTCTTTATCTTTCATAAAAAGCCTTCAGTCCATGAAAAACACGAAAGACCACGAAACACACGGAATGATAGCCCACGGAACACACGGAAGGGCACGGAAGAGAGGGAAATAGCCCACGGAACACACGGAATACACGGAATACACGGCAATAGAGCATAGAGGGGCTTGGCCCTCTATGCTCTATTATCTTTTTCCGAGCCTTTCCGTGTCCTTCCGTGGGCAGTCTCTTCCATCCTCATTCCATCCCCAGTTCTCGTCGAACGTGCCGAATCATCTCTTTTTGCGCCTCGTGGAGCCCCTTCCCGGGAGAGTTGGTCTCCCCGTCCCGCAGCAAGGCTTCCACGCCTTACCTGCCGTCTGGATCCTGCACGGCCTGGCGCGGTGTGACTCCTCCCAGCGCAGGAATCTGCGTGTCCATTCTTGTCTTTCTTTCCGCTGCCGCAAGGGCAAGGTTCGTTTCGACCGATCTTTGCCAAAACCGCTCCTTGCTAGATCTCAAGAAAATCAGGGAATTCAATTTTTCCACGGAAAACACGGAAAGATAGCCCCGGCACACCACGTGCCGTTATCCTTGAAGGTGATAAGAATGATCTTAAGTAACATCTGTCAATCAGGAATAACCTACTCCCTTTTTTCAGGAAAGGGGAGGAGATCACTAGTGTCCCAACAATCTAAATTACTGGAGATTTTATAGCACAACTTACTGATTTTATTGGTCTAGCATTGTCAATCAGCTTTCAAGTCGATACAATTCCTGAGTCCTAGTAAATTCTTATATGGAGCGACTTTTCTTAGTTATCAAAACTAAAAGTTGGGACACCAGTGGGAGGAGGTAAAGAGTAATAATTGAGCTTTGATAGACGCAATGTTGGCAGGAATTGCTTACACATTTTTGTACAGGCCCGTTTTGGGGCAGATGGGTAAAGGCTAGGCTTGGATTAGATGATCAGTTGGCTTGGCCATTCTGGGTATCGAACACTTGCTGGCTTACGCCGGGTCTGTATTCCGGCACGATTTCCCTCAGCCGCCTCGTGATGGCTGAAGCGTCATAGACAGAAGACGCACTCAAGAGCTCCTCCACTTTGGGGTAGACGCTATCGCGGCTGCAATGATTTCCTCGGACCACCTTGATCCTCTGGTGCCTGGTTTCCACTATTCCCTCCTCCTCGGTCATCAGCTCCTCATACAGCTTTTCCCCGGGCCGCAGCCCGGTGTAGAATATGGGGATGTCCTTGTCCGGCTCCAGCCCGTACCTCCGGATCAGGTCCCTGGCCATATCCTGGATGCGCACCGGCCGTCCCATGTCCAGAATGAATACCTCGCCCCCATCCGCCATGGCCCCGGCCTGGAGAATCAGCTGGGTGGCCTCGGACACGCTCATGAAATAGCGGGTCACTTCCGGATGGGTAACTGTTACGGCCATCCCCGCTTCTATCTGCCCCTCGAAGATCGGGATAACGGAACCGGAGCTGCCCAGCACGTTTCCGAAGCGCACCGCAGCGAAGCTGCACTGGGAATGGCCGTTGGCGCACTCCACCAACATCTCCGCCACCCTTTTGGTTGCTCCCATGATATTGGTGGGCCGGACCGCCTTGTCCGTGGAAACCAGCACGAACTTTTCCGCGCCATGATCCATAGCGGCCTGTATTACGTTCCTAGTGCTCACGATATTGTTATGCACCGCCTCCCAGGGATTGAGCTCCTGAAGCGGAACATGCTTGTACGCGGCTGCATGCAGAATGATCTGGGGCCTTACCCTCTCCACAACACGCTTCACTGCCCGGTCGTCCCTTACATCCACCAGCTGGGAATCCACATTGGTATGGGCAAATCTCTGTCTGGCCTGCAGGTCGATGCGAAAGAGGTTGTACTCGGAAAAATCCACCAGGCACAGCTCGCTGGGGCCGAACCTGCCGATCTGGCGCACAAGCTCGGAGCCGATGGAGCCCCCGGCTCCGGTGACCATCACCCTCTTTCCCGCATAGGACCTGGTCACGAGCTCCTGCTCCAGGTTGACTTCCTCCCGGCCCAAGAGGTCCTCGTAGCGCAGGGGCCGGGTCAGCTTTACCGAGATCTGCCCGTCCATGAGCTCGCCCATGTCCGGCATAATGCGATAGGGCTTGCCGGTGCGCTCGCAAAGATCGACTATCTGGCGCATGCGCTCCCCCTTGACCGAGGGCAGGGCAATTAGGATCTCGTCAAAGAGCTTGGAGTTCCGGACCAGCTGCTCCATGTCTCCGATTACTGGACTGCCGTGCAGGGATTTGCCCCACTTGCCCGGATCGTCGTCGAAAAGGGCCACCGGCCGCATCTTCAGGTCCGGATTGGAGAGCATCTCCCTCACCATACCTTCACCGGATCGTCCTGCTCCCAGCACCGCTATGCGCTTTTCCTTTCCGGTATCCAAGAGTCCTTCCTTCCTGTTTCCCTGGAGCTGGTTCATGGAAATGCGCACCAATACCCGGATGCCGGAGATGAAGAGGAAGGTCAGGACAAAGTCCATAATCAGAACGGTGCGGGGGATGCCTACCAGCTTCTGGAGCTGGAAGAGCACCGGCAGGATGACCAGGCTGGACAGCAGCGAGGCAATGAAAACATTGCGCAGATCGCGCAGGCTGGTGTAGCGCCACATGCCGTAGTACAGCCCGCACCAGTAGAAGACGGCCAGCTTTATGGGCACGATCAGGGGCAGGATCTCCAGCAGAGTCTCCATCTGTCTAGGGGGGATGTCTATATCAAAGCGGAAACAGAAGGCAAGGTAAAGGGCCGCACAGACCAGGGCCGCGTCCAGGCCCAGCATGAGATAGAAATTGCGGTTCTTGAGCAGATAGGGTAGGCGCATTCTATTGCTCCAAACTGAACGGTCGCATATAAGTAGGGTGCTCGGAGAGAGTTTCCTGGAGCCTATGTGCAAAGCAGAGAGTATGTTGCCTGCAGCCGGAAGCTATTGAGTAAAAAATTAATAACATTATGTATGCCTGCCTGCAAGAAAGGACGGTTTATTCGCAAACGTTATTACCCTTTATAGTGGAGGTTTTTATGCCGAATTCACTGCCTCTATCAATTAACCTGGCAGCGGCAATTCTTCTGCTTTCCAGGAACTGGTGGCACGTGGGCTACATGGCCGTGGGCCTGCTGCTGATCCTGGCCGTGTCGTTCTTCGTTGTTGGTATTGGTTTCGGGTGATTGACAGAAGCTCTCGGATTAAGCCGCTATATCAGTAGCCCAGCAGCTGGGGCAAAAAGAGTACTATCTGCGGAAAGGCTACCAAAATTGCAGCGCAGAGCAATATGGCCAGCACATAGGGCCAGATTCCCCGGAATATGGTTATTACCGAAACATCCCTGACTGTTCCGGCCACCACGTAGATGTTTGCCCCCACCGGCGGGGTTATGGCTCCCATGCCCACGACCAGGACGATGATCACCCCGAACCAGATGGGATCGAACCCCAGCTGGACTGCAACAGGGTAGAAGATGGGCACGGTGAGCAGGAGCAGGGCCAGGGCGTCTATGAAAAGACCCAGGACCAGGTAGATGAGGAGGATGATGGCCATTACCGCCACCGGCGGCAGGGGCAGCCCCACGGTGAAGCTGGCCAGCATGGTGGGGAGGTTGGTCAGGGCCAGGAATCTGCCGAAGATGGTCGCGGACATAACCAGGAACATGATCATGACGGAGACGCGCACGGAATCGCTGAGAGAGTCCCAGAAGCTCTTCCAGGTGAGCTGCCTCCGGATCAGGGAGACCAGCAGGGTGGCCCCCACGCCTGCGGCACCTGCCTCGGTGGGAGTGAAGTAGCCGAAGAACAGCCCGCCCATGACCAGGAGGAAGACGATTATTATCTCCGTACCTCCGGTCAGCAGGGACAAGGCCTTTCTCCGGTAGGTCACCTGGGGACCTGGGGGGGCCAGGCTGGGATTGTACAACACCCGCAGCAGGGTAACCAGCATGAACATACCGGCCAGGAGGATTCCGGGCAGGATCCCGGCCAGAAAGAGGTACTGGATGGATTGCTCCGTGGCTATGCCGTACAGAATAAGGATTACGCTGGGAGGGATCATTATGCCCAGGATGGCGGAGGCGCTTACCACGGAGGTGGCCAGGGAGTCGTTGTACTTGTGCTTTCTCATCTCCGGCACGGATATGGTGCTCATGGTGGCAGCAGTGGCAGTGGTTGAGCCGCATATGGCCCCGAAGGCGGTGCTGGCCCCCACTGTGGCCAGGGCCAGCCCGGCGGGCATTCTGCCCATCAGGTTGTGCACCGCCTGGTAAATGCGGCTGCTGATGCCGGCGTGAAAGGCTATGAATCCCATCCAGACGAACAGGGGGATGGTGATCAGGGAATAGGAGGCGAAGGTGGAGTAAACAGTGGAGGCGGCAATGCTTTTCGCCGCGCTCACGGAGGTGGTGAGCGCCACCCCGACCACGCCCACCACCAGCATCACGTAGGCCACGGGCATGCGGGAGGCGATCAGGACAAAGACCAGGAATATGGCTGCTAGTCCGATTTGAGCGTCGGTCACTCGGTATTACCCCCTTGCGCCAGTTCCAGGACGGATCTTGCCAGATGCAAGACAACAACCAGGGCGACAAAGCAGAGCCCGAAAGCGACCAGGTAATACACCGGCCAGAGGGGTATATTCAGGGCAGTCGTGGTCAAGCCGGAGTGGTACTTGTTTCCGGCCTCTACAATAAGGGCCCAGGAGATAAAGCCGATGATCAGGGCGGAAACGAGATTGGTGGCAATATCGATTGCCAGTTGCTTTGTCCTGGAGAGGGTATCCACCACCACCCCCACCACGACATGGCTGCGGGTGATGGAGCAGTACGCAGCCCCCAGGGAGAAAGTGACCGCCCCCAGGATGTCCACCAATACGAAGGTGCCCAGGAGGGGGGCCCACCAGAT
>CAYSPQ010000033.1:0-10746 GCA_964432965.1 uncultured Desulfohalobiaceae bacterium | reverse complement strand
AAGATCGGCTTTGCCCCCGGCAAGTATGTCTTCCGCCACTTTTCCCGTGGCGATGCGACCTGCGGCTATCACCGGAGCAGAAACCTCCTTGCGTATTTCACCTGCCAGATCGGCCATATAGCCTTCGGTCTTGGATTTGTTTATCACCTCTTCTTGACCGAAGGCCTCGTATATGCCGCCCATTACGGAAAGATAGGCCGCACCTGCCCGGGATAGCTCGCTGGCCAAAGGTTTGGACTCCTCCACACCCATGCCGTCTGGAAGCAACTCGTCCGCCAGGAAGCGATAGCCTACCGGAAAATCCCCCACCCTGGATTGGACCGCATCCAGCACCTCCAGGGGGAAGCGCCGCCGGTTTTCCGGGGAGCCCCCGTATTCGTCCGTTCGCTGGTTGGAGCGAGGGGAGACGAATTGGGCCAGCAGGTACCCGGTTCCCCCGTGCAATTCCACCATGTCGAAACCGGCCCTCTGAGCCCGCTCCGCTGCGGAGGCGAATTTCTCCCTGATGTCCCGGATCTCTTCCCGGGTAAGCGAGCGCGGCATCTTGCCGAAGGTATCCACTGGCGAGGGGGCCACAGGCTCGGAAACGCCGGCATATTTGCCCGCGTGGTTGAGCTGGATGCAGGCAAGGGCTCCGTTTTCCTTTATTGTCCGGGCAAGTTGGGACAGACCCTGCAGATTGTCCTCCGTATCGATTCTGAGGGTCCTGTTGGAGCCGCTGCCCGCGGGATGATCCACGCTGGCGTTTTCCACGGTGATCATGGCGGCTCCGCTCTGTCCCATCAGGCGGTAGTGCTCCAGCAAAAGGGGGGATACTCTCCCTCCTTCTCCTGCATAGCCCAAATACAAAGGGGCCATGGTGATGCGGTTCTCCAGTCTTTTACCTGCTACCTCCAGGGGAGAAAAAAGAAGGTTGTACATGGTTTCCTCCTGTGTTTTAAAAAAAGCAATTTCCCCAGGGAGTTTTCTGCAAGGACAATATCCGGGTGGGCATGGGGCAAATTGGGGAAGTTCAGCAGATCTCAGATTTTCGTGCTTATCCTGTACTGTAGTTTGGGGAAAGGTAATGGTCAAGCTGAGGCAGGAAAGGGATTGTCCTTTTGAAAAGACAGGTGTGCCTCTTCCAGGGCCCTGTTATACATGGTTTCGCTTATATGGCCGCTTTGCCGCATCCGGTAGAGGTCCTGCTCATCCAGGATTTGGGCTTCACCATTGGGCCAGAAAGCCACGTCCACTTCCAGATCCACGTAGCGTATTCGATCCGGATAGATTTCCACCGGGGTGTTGATGTTGACATAGCGGCCAATGTAGCGCCCATCAGCCCGGTAGTAGTCGTGAAGGCACCTCCAGGAGTGCTCCTCCAGGACAGTTAGGGCATAGTCACCTTGCTGCTTGTCTATGTTCAAGCCGTCATAGCTGCCTCTGCCCTTGAAACGGGTTCTTTTCAGAACCAGCTTCGACTCCCCTGGCCTGCTTTGCACTATCCTGCCCTCCGAGAGCTGCATCAGTTCCCCGTCCGGCTTGACGTGCTCCAGGCCCAAAGTGCGTTCCGGAACCAATTTGGACCAAAGGAGATGCTCCTCCAGCTCCCGGCTCACCCACTCCAGCCTTTCCGGATACAGGCTGAGGCTCACGTTTTCCGCAAAGTCCACGAGGCTTGAATTGATGATCTTGAAGCGGTGATGCTTGTATACCGTGGGCATGACCTCTCTGCGCAGCTCGTCCAAGCTCGCCTTGGAGATAGCCGGCAGCTCCATCTCCAGACAGTATTCTCCCTGTTTGCCCCTGTGTGTCCGGAGTGTTGCATCCCATAAATGCGGCTGGAGAAGCAGCTGAATACGTCGTACTTTTGCCTCCGGGCCGAGCAGCATCAGGCCTTGCCGGTTTTTTTGGTCCCGCAGATGCACATCCGCAGGGGTGCGAGGCCAAAGATTATCCGGGCCGGAAAGCCGCCTTTGCAGAGCAAGAGAGGGTTGGGCCACAATCAGTCCCTGCTCCAGAAAAAAGCGGGTCAGGGCAGTGGCGTAAATCCCTCGAATCTTGATCTTTAGGGGCTCATCCCGTTCTTCCATGCTGCACCCCGGATGCTGACTGTCTGATTTTCTATGCTCGCTTGGATCTGCAGAAACTGCTGCACTAGCCAAAGACGCGTTTTTATATGCTCGGTAACCACAGGCACCCGATAATGGCTGTGTCCCGCGGCTAGAGAGGCGAAGGGTACCAGCTGATCCGCCAGGTAACGGTCCACGCAACAGTTCCGGGACAGGTCCTCAAGGAGCCTGGCTGCGGTTTTGCGGCCGATCTCCTCAGATGGTCTGCCCGGCGCTCCGGCCATGTCCGATCCCACCAGGCCTCCCTCCTCCGTGTAGGCCCAGATGGCAAGACAAGCTCCAGCTTGTGGTGCGGGCTGGTTAAAAGCCGGGGATGCGCCGGTGTCGTTTACCTCGCTTATACGGACGGGAAGGCCTTTGGGGCGCAGCCTTTTCTCGCAGGCATTCTTCATGCGTGTTGCCACCCTGCGGCGCAAGAGGTGGGAACAAAGGGCAACTCCCTCCACTGCCACAGGGTTGCCCGGCTCAGGTATTCGGTAGGGCAGCAGAGAATCGCTCCCCACGGGCTGGATGCTGCATTGCAGCCTGCCGCCGCCGCTGGGCAGGTATCCGGGCCGCTGGACTTCGATGCTGGTCCTGGCTCCCATACGGGACAAGGCCGGAAGCAGCACGTTGCACATATAGAGGCAGGTGGGGGAGAAATCCTGGCAGAGCCCTCCCTTGAGGGTAAAAGAGATTGGCCCGGAAGCGAACATCCCTACGGGAAGAAGGGTCATGGCCAGCATGGTGGCCGAGCCAGCGGTGCCCACATCCCAGTGGTAATGTCCTTCCCTTATTCCGTGTCCGGGGATAAGGACCACCTCTGTGGAGCCTGTCTCCGCCCCGCGCAGCTCGCCTCCACTCAGATCGGCGCAAGCCTGCAGGGCCTTTAGATGCTGGGGCCGCAGTCCGGGCCTGTCCCGCTTGGATCTTATATGGAAAAGATGGGCCGGTCTACCGGTCAAAACGGACAAACCGGCCACATCCCTGACTACGGTTCCGGACCCGGAGCCTGTGGACCCGTCGATGGCGAGCACCTCTTTACTCATGGTCAGCCTCTGCTGGATAAAAGACCAACTTTATGCCAATCTCGGGGAAACTGACAAGATTTGTGGATGCATAAGCAGGATCCTTTTCTGTCCCGGTGGAGGGGCACATGCCAGAGCACAGCAGCGGAATTTTGGCCTATCGTTACCATGACTCGCAGCTGGAGGTGTTTTTGGTCCATCCCGGAGGTCCTTGGTGGGCCGGGAAGGACAGGGCAGCCTGGTCCATTCCCAAGGGCAAATTCGATCCCCAAGAAGAGGATGCCTTTCTGGCGGCCAAGCGGGAGTTCCGGGAAGAGACAGGGTTCGAAGTGGATGGGGCCCCTGTTTATCTGGGGCAGGTGAGGCAGTCGAGGAGCAAGGTGGTGCAGGCCTGGATGGTGCAGGGTGATTTCGATCCCGCCCGGATAAGGAGCAATACCTTTTTCCTGGAATGGCCCAGGGGGTCGGGAGAGTACAGAAGTTTTCCGGAAATAGATCGTGCGGCTTGGTTTGATCTGGTTACCGCGAGGCAGAAGCTGCACAAGGGACAGGTCCCCCTGCTCGATCTCCTTCTGCAGAGGCTTCAGCTCGGAAGGCAGAATGGGAGCAGGCAGAAGTGAATCAATCCTGACACATGCAGAGGAATACGTTTAATGTGTTACTGCGGTCTGATTTGAGAGACAAGAAACTCTCAATCCGGGAGTGTTTAGATTCCGGAAAGCGTGGAGGCATTAAACAGACGGCCCGTACTTTGCCACCCAATCCCTGTCGCTGGTAAGGAAGAATACAATAGCCTCCACCAGGGCGACAAGAGAGGGAATAAAGGTCCAGGAAAAGAGAAGATAAAAAATGCCCCACCACTGGCCCAAATAGAAGCGATGGACTCCGATCCCGCCCAGGAATATGGCCAGAAGGGCAGCCACGACTTTGTTCTTTCCGCCAGTCACTCCTTGCGGGGCTCCGCAATGCGGACAAATTAAGGCGGACTCATGAATCCTTTCCCCACACCCTCGGCAAAAGACCATATTCCCTGACATTCCTGCTCCGTTCACTCTGGTTGGTCTATCCTTTTCAAACGTTTACTATATCCAGCTTTAATCGAGCCTTGATTGAAGTTGAACCGGACTGGGTAAGGAAAGGGTTGTTTGCAGGGCAGAAGCATGCCTTGCAATATATCAGTCAGGCAATGCCCGATACTGAGCGCATCACAATCAATTGCATTTTCTCCACGGGAGGAGCTCAGGTATTTTCCCAAGGCATCCGAGCTCCTTCTTGCTGTATTGTCTTGGGATAGGTTATGCTTTATCTGTACAATTAACAAGGGTTCACAGACAAAACCCGTTATGCAACGATATCAAACGGGCTGCATCCGCAAAGAACCGGTCTAGGCGCTTTACGCAGGCCATCTGTTGGACCGGCTTACTTCGCAAACTGGCAGCACCTTTTATGTCAGAGGCTTTCTTTCTTTCTGTTCTGTTTGAAGAGTAGGCTGCATGGGAACTCGTTAACAGGACAAATTCCTCAACTGCTAAGAAACGGAGCGGCAATGAAACAACAAATGCTGCAAGAGCTGTCCAGCCTGCCCAGTATTCCCGAGCCCAGCGCCGAGGCTTATCACGAGCACCTGACTTTTCTCCTGGATAAGGTGAACAAAAAGATGGCCTCCCGGCAGGACATACAGCTTTTGATCGGTCAAAACCCCAAGAACGCCATGTACGAAAATCACCGCAATCATGCGGTGTTCATGGACAATGTCTTTCAGCTTGGAGTATTCTCCCTTTTGCCGGAGATCGTGCCCTGGGTCTACCGCACTTACACCAGCCACGGATTTTCCTTCGACTACTTTCCGGCTCATCTTCGTGCCTGGAAGGAAGCGCTGGAAGAAAGCTGGCCGGCTCAGACCCGTGATCCCCTCCTGCGAGTCTATGACTGGATGCTTTCCCATCACGGGAATTTTCAAACCCTGTCCCGGGAGACCTCTTTTATAGATGCCTCTGTTTTTGCTGGCCAAAACGAATCCCGGGAAAGATTCTTGCAAGCCCTCCTGCAGGGAGAGAGAAAAAGAACTCTGGAGATCGGTCTGGAGCAAGCAAGCAACCCCCAGGAGTTGAAAGAGTTTTACCAAGGGACTTTGCGACCGGCCATGTACCGGATAGGAGAGCTGTGGGAGCAGGGGGAGATAACCGTTTCCACGGAACACTTGGCCTCAGCTCTGGCCAACATGGTGGTATCCAGCCAGTATGTCCGGGTCATGTCGGACTTGGAGCCCTGGAAGGGAAGGATTTTGGTTACCGCTTCCACCAACGAGTTCCATGTGCTTGGAGCACAGACAATCGCCAACTGCCTGGAGGCGGAAGGATGGGAGGTGGATTATCTGGGAGCTGATACCCCGACCGCTGATCTGGTGGCCTACATGAGAAAGCAGGGCCACGATATAGTGGCCATCTCCGTTACCATGCCCTTCAATCTCCTGAAGGCCAAGGAGATCATCGACCTGATAAAGAAGGAGTTCCGGCACTCGCGACCCAGGATAATGCTGGGCGGGCTTGCCTTCCTGAACGATCCAGATATTGTTTTCCGCATCGGTGGAGACGGATTTGCAGAGGACTGCGCCCGGGCTATAGAGCTTGCCGAGCAGTGGAGGAGGGAAAGGAGCCGATGACACTGACCAGTATAGTTGAGCAGTACCCGGAAATAGTTGGACTGTTCTTGAGCCTTTCCGGCACGAGCCTGGTACTGATCACGGACGAGGAATACAAAATCACTTGCTGCAGCGAATCCCTGACCAGGAAGATGCATCTTCCTCAAGAGCCCATTGGGGAGGATCTAAAATCCATTCTTTGTCCTCCGGAAGAAACAGAATTCTCCCTAATGGTTTCCAACTCCGCTCAGAGGCTGGTTCCCCAGATCTTTCGTCTCTGTGACTCCGAAGAGCTTTATCGCTGCTATTCTTATAGAATAGAGCAAGGCTTTCTTCTACTGGGGGATAAGGTGGGCAGCACGGAAAACGAAGTATTGGAGAGCATGTCGCAGCTGAATAATGAGCTCTCCGAGATGAGCCGGGAATTGAGCAAGAAGAACCGCGAGCTGCAGCGGGCAAACCAAAGGATAACGCAACTCGCGCGCACGGATTATCTGACAGGGCTGGCCAACAGGAGCTATTTCCAGGAAAGGTTCAAGCAGGCCTTTGCCCTGAGCAAAAGACACGATATGGCCCTTACCGTGCTTCTTGCCGACCTGGACCATTTTAAGCGAGTCAACGACACTTACGGACATGATGTCGGAGACAGGGTTCTGCAGGCTTTTGGCTCTATCCTGGCCAGCAAATGCAGGACAGAAGACCTGGCTGCCAGATTCGGCGGCGAGGAGCTCATCCTCATGTTGCCCAATACTGCTGCTACCGGGGCTACGGCGCTTTGTGAACGTCTGCGGGAGGAGATCATTGGGCTGGACCTCCTGCCGGGCTCCGACTTTATTTCATTCAGCGCCGGGATAGCGGAGTACTCCCAGGGCGACACCGAGGAATCGCTGCTCAAAAAGGCGGACGATGCCCTGTATGAAGCCAAGAACAGCGGCCGGGACCGCTGTGTTGTCCATGCCTGAAATTTTAAGAAAAAGCGAAGCCAGCTCACATCCGGAAAGAGGGCCTCCCGGATGCGAACAGGCTGTACCAAAAAGCAGTTTTATCCTTGGGGACGTTCAGGAAGAGCTCTTGGTCCTTTCCTGGTCAAGGGTCAAATCCAGGGCACAGAGCCAGAATGTATGCGTCTCGGGGTTCTTCCGTGGGAGTGACCCCGTACCCCTGGCGCACAAGCTCCAGGTCCGGCTTCGCCAGGATCCCTTCCAGCTCCTCCAGGGCCCACACATAGAATATTGCCCTCCTTGCCCTCGCTGTCCGGGTTTTCCCCGCAGTTACGTGGCACCAGTGGCAGGTGGAGTAACCTATGGACAGGAATATGGGCTTGTCCTGCTCCCGGCTCAGGCGCAGGGCCTCACTATCATCTGCTGGGCAAGAGTGAACAGGGGGGAGGAAAAATATATGGAAACGGATCAAGCACTCCTTTTGCGGAGCAGATCCTCTATGCTGCTGCGCTGGGGAAGTGATTCCTGCGCCCCGCGCTGGGTGGTGCTCAGGGCAGCGGCAGCGGAGGCGAAGCGGGCGGCTTCCGGCAGCTCTCTTCCTTCGGCCAGGGCGGTGGCCAGGGCTCCGTTGAAGGCGTCTCCTGCAGCCACGGTATCCACCGTGTCCACAGCAAAGGCGGAGATTTCGCTGCTGCCTCCCTCATGGCAGAGGACGGCTCCCCGGGTCCCCAGGGTTACGATTGCTGCCCCGCATCCTTGGCGGACAAGCCATTCCCCCGCCTGTTTCGCGTCCCGCGGGGAGTGGATCTGTATTCCGGTCAGAATGGCCGCCTCGCGTTCATTAGGGGTGATGATGTCCAGCAGGGGATAGATTTCGGAAGGCAAGGGCTTGCTGGGTGCCGGGTCCAGCACGGTGCAAAGGCCTAGGAGCCTGGCCTGCTCCATGCCGTGCAGCACCGTCTCCAAGGGGATTTCCAGTTGGGCCAGGCAGACGGAGTAGCCGTGAGAGGGCTGCAGAAGCCGGTCTATGTCCTGTCGGCTCAGGCGCTTGTTGCTTCCCGGCGCTACCAGGATCTGATTGTTCCCCTCCTGGTCCACGGCGATCAGGGCTACTCCCGCCTTGCTCTCCTCGTCCCGGAGGAGGCCGTTTTCTGGAAGCCCGCTCTGCACAAGGTGCCGGTGCAAGAGGTCGCCGAAGGAGTCGGTGCCTATCCTGGTCGCCAATCGGGTGGAGGCCCCGGAAAAGAGTGCGGCCAAGGCCTGGTTCGCTCCCTTGCCTCCGAAGGAGATCATGAACTCGCCATCGGTGACCGTTTCCTGGGGCCTGGGCAGCCTGGGGGCCTTCACGGTCAGATCGGTGTTTGCGCTGCCCATTACGAATACGGAGCCCATAGCAAGCGCTCGGCGAAGAGTTTTTCCATTTCTTCTTTGTCCACTTCCTCGCAGACCCGGACATTGGGCTCGGGCAGCAGATGGGGAAGAAGCGGCCTTCTGTCCGCCAGGCTCATCCCTTCCCCCAGCCCGGAACCGGCCTCCACCTGAAGGTGCAGATTCCTGGTTCGGCATAAAACGGGGCAGCAGGACATGGCCACCGCCAGCGGGTCGTGCAGAGGTATGTCCGCTCTTCCTTGGGTCTGTTGCATGTGGTTAAACAAGGAGGACGTTATGCTGCTGATGAACCGGGTCCGTGGGTTGTCCGGTATGCCTTGCAGGTCGCCGGGCCCGAGACGGACCTTGCGGGTTACATCCAGTCCGACCAGGGTGATGTCCAGTCCGGAGCTCAAAACCTTTCGGGCGGCAAGTGGATCGAAGAAGAAGTTGAACTCCGCTGCCGGAGTGATGTTGCCCGGGGCCGCAACCGCCCCGCCCATGACTGTCAGGGACTCCAGGCTGGCCATGGTTTCCGGTTCCCGCTCCAGGGCAAGGGCCACATTGGTCAGGGGACCCAGGCTGACCAGAAAGGCAGGATCAGCCAGGCTGCGGATCTGGTGCAGTATTTCCCCGGCCCCGTCCCTGGGGGACAACAGCTCGTTTGCCTTGCTTGCGCATGTACCTCCGGCTGTATGACTTGCTTGGCTGTCCCCCAGCCCGTCGCTTCCGTGCAGAAAGGTGGCGTGGCAGGGTTCCTTTTCCAGGGGCTTTTCCGCTCCACGGGCCACCACCGGAGGGTGTAGCGGGGGCTGCAGCTCCAGTATCCGGAATATGTTTTCCGTGGCTGTTGCTACCGGCAGGTTGCCGCACACCGAGCAAATGCACACCGGGTGCACTTCCGGGGACTGCAGGGCAAGGAGCAGGGCAAGGGCGTCGTCTATTCCGGGATCGGTGTCTATGATCACTGGCCGGGACATGGGATTCGAGAACTCCTTCACCGAGTATGGTATATCCTTTGATTTAATTCAGGCAATCAACTTCTTCAATTCGGTCTTGCCGCATTCGCAATCCGATCTCCTGTCACCGCCTCAGCTCTCCGCGCTCTGACTAATGACCTTGGGTATAGTCCACCTACGGACCACCGAGCACCGACTACTGTCCATAGCCTCCTCTGTCTTCAGTCCCCTGCTTCCCTTCCAGCGCTGTCCCCGGCGAGCCAGCCGGTGGAGAAGGCGGCCTGCAGGTTGTAACCCCCGGTGTCCGCGTCTATATCCAGAACCTCTCCGGCGAAGTAGAGGCCCGGCACCAGGCGGGAGGCCATGCTCCTGGGATCCACTTGGCTCAGGTCGACTCCTCCCTGGGTGACAATCGCCTCGTCGAAGTCCCGATAGCCGGTTACGGTAAAAGGTATCTCCTTCATCCAGGAGCGGAGCCTCTTTCTCTCCCGGGCAGAAATCTGATTCCCGGTTTTTTCCGGGGGAATGCCGGTCCGCTCCAGGCAGACCCCCACCAGTTTCCCGGGAAGAAGGGCCCGCATCAGATTGTGCATCTTTTGCTTGCCCCGGCTGTCCAGCTCGCGCAGAAGCCTGTTCTCCAGCTTGTTCTCGTCCAGGGCGGGCTTGAGGTCGATGCCGATCTCTGCCTTGCTGCCCTCGCGCAAAGAGTCCACTACATGGGAGCTCAAGGAGAGGATAACCGGCCCGGAGAGGCCGAAGTGGGTGAACATTAGCTCACCCAGCTGCCGCTTGCGCCTTTTCCCGTCGATCCACAGGGATACGCCTGCATTTCTTAGGCTGAGCCCCTGTAGATCGGAGGCGATGCTCTCGGCTGTCTCCAGGGGCACGAGCCCGGGCCGAACAGGGGTGACCTCGTGCCCCAGGTCCCGGGCCAAAGAGTAGCCGTCACCGCTGGAGCCGGTGGCTGGATAGGAGGCTCCACCGGTGGCCAGGATCACCGTTTTTGCGGAAAGGATGCGGCCGTCCAGCACCTGGGCTCCGGATATCCTGCCCTGCCGGGTGTGAATGCGCCTGACCGGGGCATTGGTCTCCATCTCCGCCCCGGAGTGCAGAACCCATCTCTTCAGGGCACGAGCCACGTCACCTGCCTTCTGGCTGGCGGGAAACACGCGATAGCCTCGCTCCACCACGGTGGGCACCCCCAGTTTTTCCAGGTGGGAAATCAGGTCCTTTTCGGAAAACTTCCGGAAGGCGGGCCGCAGGAAGCGGCCGCCGGAGCCGAAGCGCTGCAGAAAGGACTGGCTGAGGGAGGCGTTGGTCAGGTTGCATCTGCCCTTGCCGGTAAGGCCTAGCTTGCGACCCGGCTGCTGCATCTTTTCCAGTACCAGGGTGCGGGCACCGGTTCGGGCGGCTGCGCCCCCGGCAATCAGTCCTGAGGCTCCGGCCCCGATTATCAGGACGTCGTACTGAGTCTGCTCTCGCTCCATAGGCTAGTGTAAGGTGACCGTGTAACTGGCTGCGAATTGCAAAAATACGCTTTAAATCTCGGATTTTATGGGTTTTGCTTGCAAGTCATGTTTTTAACCGCCTACTGCCTCTGGCTGGGGAGCGCCTTCCGGCTGGGGTTGCCGAATACAGTTGTCCACTGGCTAACGAGCGGAGATTGCTCTATCGCCCTGGACCGCTAGAGCCATGAACTGTGGATTGATTCAAGGATGG